>NZ_JAYSGF010000020.1:0-83379 GCF_041912965.1 Chromobacterium sp.
CGCCATCGCCGCCCAGGAGGAACTGACCCTGCTCTGCGGCGGCGCCTACCTGCGCTTGAAGCAGGACGGCACGGTGGAAATCGGCAGCCCCGGCAATCACACCGTCAGAGCCTTGAACTGGGCCTTGCTCAAGCAGCCGGCCAGCCTGGAGGCGCGGCTGCCCCGTTTCCAGATAGCGCCGCCATGCCAGCCGCCACAAAGCCATTCCGCGCAAACCGGCGGCGCCACCCTGAATTACCCCAAGCAGGAGTCCCAGGCATGAACGCCGCGATGGAACCGGACTTGAATGCCTTGCTAGCGCAAGATCCAGCGCCGGCCGGTCTCTACCTGCTGATCGATCGCAGCCAGCATGACCCCCTGCTTGGCCTGTGGGATGGCCCGGTGCCGGAGCAGGCCATCCATCCACTGCGGGATCTGCTGTTCGAGGCAGCGCCGGAGCGCGCGCCGGCGCTGCTGGACCCGGCCGCCTGGCCGGACATGTCGTCGAGACTGCGTTTGAGCTGGCTGCAAAACATGTTGTGGGCCTATGACCGCACAATCAACAGCCTGAGCGAATACTATCTTTCCGGCTGGCTGCTGGCCGACGCCCCCGCCGCCGAAGTGGCCGATCATCTCAGCCGCCTGCTGCCGCAGCAGCATCCGTCCGGCGAACTGCGCCACCTGCGCGTCTACGATCCGCAGGTCTTCCATCTTTTGATAGAGAAACTGCCCGCGGAGCAGCGCCGGGCGCTGCTGGGTCCGGTGCGCCACTGGTGGTACAGCGCCAAGGCCAAGCAACTGGCCGTGGTGTCCGCCGACCCGGCGCAACGGCCGCCGCCCGGCGGCTTCCTGCTGCCGGACCACACTTGGCACTGGCTGGAAATCCTGCCGGATATTCTGCTGATGCGTTACCTGCTGCCGCTGCTGCAAGACGCGGCGGTGGGAAGGTTGCCGGCGCGGGAGCTGGAGCTGGATCTGGACCACGCCGCCGCCTGGCTGGATCTGGCCCGGGCCCGTGGTTGGACGCGGGCCGGGGACGAGGCCGCCGGCTACGCCGTGCTGCTGGAACTGCTGGGCCCGGATGACGCGGAGCACCCGGCGTTGCTCGCGCTGCTGGAAGTCTGCCGCGCACCCGACTACCCGGCCGGCCTTTACAACTACCTGATCTTCCAGTTCCAAAGCCAGGACTGGCCCAGGGTGCTGGACACCATTCGCCCCCGCCGCCACCGGAATTTCCGACCATGAGCCAAGTCCCCGACAACAGCCGGCTGCCCTGCGGCGGCGTGTTCTGCAACCGTCCAGGCCAGCTGATTCTGCCGCTACGCTACGCGCTGGCCGCCCATCGCGACGGCCATGCCGACCTGGCTCCGCTGCCCGCCGCCGGCCCGCTCGGCGCCGGCGTCAGCGAACGCCGGCTCGCCACCGCCGGCTACACCCTGCGTCTGCTGCGCGCCGGCTATCTCTACATGCTGGTTCAGCGCCGCGGCCAGCCGCGCGGCTGGGAACGCGCCTGGACCGTGGACGACAAAAGCTGCCTCGCCGCCTTCAATCCCGGCGTGTTCACCCCGGTGCCCCGCGCCTTCCAGTGCGCTACCTCCGGCCACCACGTCAACGCCTCGCTGATCAATGTCGAACATCCCGACACCGTTCAGGAGCTGCGCCTGCTGTTCCTGCCGGACCCGCTGACCCCGCGCATGCTGAACCAGATCCGCGACACCCCGCGGCTGTGGCAGCAACTGCAAAGCTTCAAGCTGGCGCCGCAACCCCAGCCGCATGCGCTGAGCCCGCCGCAACTGGAACCGCATGTGGCTGAATACCGCTTTCTCAAGCAGGATCGGAGCAAGGTCAAACGTTTCGATCCCCACCTGTTCCCCACGCTGGCGGCGCAAGCCGCCAGCTATGACAACAGCCCGCTCAGGCAGAACCCCAAAATCGCCGCCGCGCTGGCCCGGCAGCCGCCCGGCGTCAGCCTCGTTCTCCAGAACGTGTCTTTTCCCTACCAAGAGCGGCTGGACGGCATCCGCGACATCCTTGGCCAGCAAGGCAGTTTCGCCGTCGCCCTGCACGACCCGATCGGCCTGACCCAGGAACTGGCCAACTGGCACAACACCGCCACGCTAGACCTGGAGCGCGACATGGAGCGCGCTTCCGGCTACAACCGTTACAGTCGGCAGCAAGCCTATCAAATCCTGCTCACCGTGGAAGAGGCCCGGGACGCCTTGTACGACAATCACCTCAGGCAACGGCGGCCGGCGCCGGAGCTGCTGCTGGACCAGGACCTGCACAGCCGGCCGCTGGGCCGCGACGGCCTGCTGAGCCCCGTGCCTTTCCTGCCCAATGCGCGCAACACCCACCGCAACCGCGCCGAATACGAGCAAACACTGGCGGATTGGGAGCGCCGGCACGGCGCCGCCACTCGTCAGCAAGCCCAGGCCACCTGGAACCGCTACCGCGCCCGGCTCAGCGACGAAGCCGGCTACCGGGCGGCGTTCCAGCAACTGCAGCAGCGCATCCGCCAGGCCGACGCCGAAGCCGAGCAACGCTTCGCCGACTGGCAACAGTGGCTGAACAGCCAGGCATTGCGGCAGACGCTTGGCTACTACGACGACGCCGACCTGGACAGCGGCCACTGTTACGCGCACCAGATCGGCCTGTGTCAGAACGGCGTCAACGCCAGCGCGGCCGGCCAGCGCTGGCTGGCGCTGCAGGCCGACGTCCAGCCCGGCCAGCCCGGCGCGCTGTTGCAGCATGCGCTGATGCTGAACCAGCACAGCGTCAAGACAGCCTTCGCCAGCCCGGACAAATTAGCGGAAGGCGCCAGGCTGCTCAGCGACTACTGGGACAAGCTCAACCAGTCCAGCAGCAGCCTCAGCCACCTGGGCGGCGTCAACCTGCTGGTTTTGCAAGCCGGCCACGCGATGCTGGCCAAGCTGCCGGCCGGCCAAACGCTGGACCGCGCGGTCTTGAGCGCCAGCCGCCTGCACCGGCTGCTGCAATGCGGACTGGGCAAGGTGCGCGGGGACCTGCTGGCCGCTCACTTCCCCAATCCGCAGGCGCGGGCGGCGGCGGCGCAGCGGCTGGCCAAGGCCGATCGCAAGCAAATGAGCGCGGCGCTGCAAGGGTGCTCGCCGCCGGGCAATCTGGCGAGCTTGCGCTTCGCCAGCATCGTCACCCTGTTGGAAATGGCCAATCTGTACGGCAAGGCGCCCAAGATGGGCGACAACTGGCGGGCGGCGGCGGAAGGCAGCGCGGCGATGCTGGGCTTGAGCGCGGTGCTGCTGGAGCTGGGCGCCAACGCCAGCGAGCTGAGCGCGGGCCAGATCCCCGGCCGCGGGCTGGCCCAGCAAGTGAGCGGCCAGCAGCGCGCCATCGTCGGCGGCGGGATGAAACTGGCGGCCGGCGCCTTGGGCAGCGTGGCGGGGATGTTGGGGATGGTGGTGGATTTTAGTGCTTATGTGGAGGCGAGAGACAGAGATAGGAAAGGTCTAAGCTATGTTTATTTCCTTCGCGCAGCGGTGTCAGGAGGTGGTGCTGCGTTGGGCGCGGCGATTGCGCTGGGTTCGGCGGGAGAGTTTCTGGCTTGGGCGTTGAGCAAAGCGAAGCTTCCCTTTCTGCGTGGCATGTTGGACGGTTTGGCCAAAGTCAGCGGCTGGATCGCCACCGCCCGGCTATTCGGCCAGCGGGTGCTGCCGCTGCTGCTGCGCGGCGCGCGCCTTGCCAGCGGCGTGGGACTGGTGAGCACCGGCGCGATCTGGCTGCTGGAGCCGGACGCGCTGGAAAAATGGTGCGATCAATCGATGTTGCGCAAGCGGCCCGGCGATCCGCGCTTCCCCAACTTCAGCGAGGAAATCGAAGCCTTGAACGCCGCCATCCAGGAGCTGCGCTGATGTACTGGATGGAGTGGATCAGCTATCTCAATCGCAAGCGTCCCAAGCCGGGCAGCATTCTGGACCAGTATCAGAGCCAGACCACCACGCCAGTAAAGAGGATAGAGAGTGAGGAGGGGGCGAGAGAAAAATACCTATATCAACGCTGTGCCGAGCATATCGACGACCATCATGCGATCTATCGTCATACCAACACCTATATCGATGTTTGTACTTATAACGATGATAAGCGAGGCTTGATTACACTCGTACTAGCAGTGTTTACATGGGGAGGGGGGCTAGCTTGGTACAGCGTAATTGATATCTGGCTGGAGTTGTTCGGCTTAAGCCCTAATCAGGCGGTTAGTACCTTGGAGTTTTGGATTGCTTTTATTGGCTTTACCCTGACAACGCCTGTTTACTGCTATGTTCTGTTGCGTTTTGGTTTCCCCATCTGGCGTCTGGAAGCTTTCACATTACGGCGGCTGGTGGTGCGCTTCAACCGCAAGACCCGCAAAGTCTATCTGCTGCGTCCGCCGCATCTGGGCGGCGTGGCCGAATATGACTGGGACAAAACCGAAGCCGGCGTTCCCGAAGTCGAGAACGCAGCCGATGCCGCCGGCGCGGCTGGCGGCTTCCTGCTGTTGGCTTGGGAAACCGATGACAACCAGAATCCCTATGCCGGCACCAGCCAGGGCGTCGACGGTGCCTTCCTCGGCGGTCCCTGCGACGACTACGCCCAACTGGTCGGGTTCTGGGAATACATCCGCCGTTTCATGGAGGAGGGGCCGCAGGCCGCGCCGCGGCCGCGGCGGCTGCGCACGCGCTGGCCCAATCCGGTTTCCAGCCTGCTGACGGTGTTCCGCCTCAATCTGCCGGGCGGCATCGGCAAGCTGCCGTTCTTCCGCGTGCTCAGGGTCATCATGTTCCCGGCCTTCTTCATCTGGATGCTGGGTCATCAGCTCTCGCAGCTGCTCAGCTACGAGGGCCGCTTCCCCAAGGCCATCCGCCGCGTCAGCGGCGAATCCGAGCTGGGCTCGCTGCTGGCGCTGATCGGCTACAACCTGCTGCCGCTGTTGTACACGCCGCTCTGGGTCTGGCCGCTGTTCGCCTGGCTGGACAATCAAGACCCGTGGCTGCCGTGGCATTGGCTGCGGAGCTGGTTGTGAGCGGAATGGCCTGGCTGGGTGATCTGAAGATGCGTTCACGCGCAGCCCGGCGTCCGCGTGGGCAAGCCCTGCGGCCTTGCCCCCCCTACAGGCCGGACGCGCTGGAAAAATGGTGCGATCAATCGATGTTGCGCCAGCGGCCCGGCGATCCGCGCTTCCCCAACTTCAGCGAGGAAATCGAAGCCTTGAACGCCGCCATCCAGGAGCTGCGCTGATGTACTGGATGGAGTGGATCAGCTATCTCAATCGCAAGCGTCCCAAGCCGGGCAGCATTCTGGACCAGTATCAGAGCCAGACCACCACGCCAGTAAAGAGGATAGAGAGTGAGGAGGGGGCGAGAGAAAAATACCTATATCAACGCTGTGCCGAGCATATCGACGACCATCATGCGATCTATCGTCATACCAACACCTATATCGATGTTTGTACTTATAACGATGATAAGCGAGGCTTGATTACACTCGTACTAGCAGTGTTTACATGGGGAGGGGGGCTAGCTTGGTACAGCGTAATTGATATCTGGCTGGAGTTGTTCGGCTTAAGCCCTAATCAGGCGGTTAGTACCTTGGAGTTTTGGATTGCTTTTATTGGCTTTACCCTGACAACGCCTGTTTACTGCTATGTTCTGTTGCGTTTTGGTTTCCCCATCTGGCGTCTGGAAGCTTTCACATTACGGCGGCTGGTGGTGCGCTTCAACCGCAAGACCCGCAAAGTCTATCTGCTGCGTCCGCCGCATCTGGGCGGCGTGGCCGAATATGACTGGGACAAAACCGAAGCCGGCGTTCCCGAAGTCGAGAACGCAGCCGATGCCGCCGGCGCGGCTGGCGGCTTCCTGCTGTTGGCTTGGGAAACCGATGACAACCAGAATCCCTATGCCGGCACCAGCCAGGGCGTCGACGGTGCCTTCCTCGGCGGTCCCTGCGACGACTACGCCCAACTGGTCGGGTTCTGGGAATACATCCGCCGTTTCATGGAGGAGGGGCCGCAGGCCGCGCCGCGGCCGCGGCGGCTGCGCACGCGCTGGCCCAATCCGGTTTCCAGCCTGCTGACGGTGTTCCGCCTCAATCTGCCGGGCGGCATCGGCAAGCTGCCGTTCTTCCGCGTGCTCAGGGTCATCATGTTCCCGGCCTTCTTCATCTGGATGCTGGGTCATCAGCTCTCGCAGCTGCTCAGCTACGAGGGCCGCTTCCCCAAGGCCATCCGCCGCGTCAGCGGCGAATCCGAGCTGGGCTCGCTGCTGGCGCTGATCGGCTACAACCTGCTGCCGCTGTTGTACACGCCGCTCTGGGTCTGGCCGCTGTTCGCCTGGCTGGACAATCAAGACCCGTGGCTGCCGTGGCATTGGCTGCGGAGCTGGTTGTGAGCGGAATGGCCTGGCTGGGTGATCTGAAGATGCGTTCACGCGCAGCCCGGCGTCGGCCTTGCCCACGCTACAGGCCGGACGCGCTGGAAAAATGCTGCGATCAATCGATGTTGCGCCAGCGGCCGGGCGATCCGTGCTTGGAAGCTGACGTTTTTGTCATCATCGAAACGGGAGATGGATATGGCTTGGCCTTTTCCGCAATTGACGCGGCCGGATTGGCCGCCGCCGCCGTCGCATGGCCGTTGGCTGGCCATGCTGGCCGGGGCTTTTATTCTCGGCATGGTCGCCACCAGCTTGCTGTGGCCGCGCGGTCAGCTCATGGATTGGCGTTTTTGGGGCTGGGCGCTGTTGATTCCCGGTTTGAGCTGGCTGATGTTGTGGGGAGGACGCTACTACCTGTTTGAAACCGAGCGGGAGGAGGTTCAGGCGGAGCGGCAGGCGCAGGACGAGTTGATGCGGGGCTGGGAGCAATGGGCGCGCGCGGCGCTGCCGGTGTTGGCTGCCAGCGTGCGTCTGGCGCGCCCGCTGTCGCTGGAACAGCGGCTGGCCGGGAATGGGCCGCAGTATGCGGGCCAGGCATTGAGCCTGCCGCCGGTCTTGGATCCTGGGCCGCTGCCGGAGTGGCTTGCCGTTGAGCCGGAACGGCGGGAGCGTGTTTTGCGTTTGCAGGCTTTATTGCTGGAGGTGCTGACACCGGAGTTGATGGCGCGCTTGGCGGCGCTCGGAAACGGAGACTTGGTCCTGATGGCCAGGGAGGAGGATGAGGCTTTGTGGCGCTTGGTCTGCCGCCAGCAATTGTCCGGCGGTGGCGAGGAGCGCTGGCGGGAGCCGTTAGCGGAGCGGGCAGGGATGCTGACGCCGGAACAGGGCTGGCAGGCGATTTACGATCAGGTGTACCAGCAGGAGAGGCGTCGGCCTGTCTTGCTATTGGGCGCGCTGTTGCACGGGGCCGACGATATGGCGCCGGATGGTTCCGAGCATGGTTTCGCTTTGCTGTTGGGCGGCCGCGATGACGGTGCGCGGCCCATCCGCCATCTGTCGCGTTCGCAGCCGACTTCGGCGGCCGAGTGGTCCGAGGACTTGGCGCAGCTGATGCGAGTGCAGGGCGATGCCAAACCGCCGGATTGTGTCTGGCACAGCGGTTTGGGGCAAGAAGAGCTGCAAGGGCTGGGCCAAGCGCTGAGCGCGCGGCTGCCGGACTGGTTCCAGCGGGAGAGGGTGCCGCTGGAATCGCTGGAGGATGCGCTGGGCTTGGCGGGCGATCTGAGCTACCCCTTGCATCTGGCCATTTTGTGCCAGCCGGACATGCCGGAAGAGCAATGGCTGGCATGGAAGGACGCGGCGGGCTGCCGGCTGCAGAGGGTGTCCGCCGCGCCGAAGGGCGAAGCGCTCACTCCGGCACCGAGGACAGCGGCAGCTTCATCGTCTGTTTGATCGCGTTCAAGGCGATGGTGGATTTGACGCTGCGCACCAGCGACAGCCGCATCAGCCGGTTCATCACGAAGGTGGACAGCGAGGGCAGGTCCGGCACCACGATGCGCAGCAGGTAGTCCGCCTCGCCGGCGGCGGCGTAGCATTCCAGCACCTCAGGCAGTTCATTGATGGCCTGGGCGAATTCCTGCAAGGCGCTTTCGCTGTGGCGTTCCAGGCTGACGTGGGCGAAGGCCATCACCGACAGGCCCACCTGTTCCGGTTTCAGCGCCACCTGATAGCCCTGGATCACGCCGTTCTCTTCCATGCGCTGGATGCGGCGGCCGATCTGCGACGCCGACAGCGCCACTTGCTGCGCCAGCTTCTGATGGGTGCTGCGGGCGTCGTGCTGCAGCGCGTCCAGGATCTGGTAGTCGAAGCGGTCCAATTCAATTTTGCGCATGATGAGCATTTCGTGGTGTTTATATGCGGCAAGTGTGCAAAAAAAATCGTACACAGGCAAATTTTGCGGTCTTCCCGCATCGCTCCGGGCCTAAACTAGAGTTATCCACCTAAATTCCGGACCCGCCACCATGAACGACCGAGCCGATTTCGTCGTGCCCGACATCACCACGCGCAAGAATGTCGGACTCAGCCACGACCGCGTGGACTTCACGCTGCCGCAACCGCTGGAGCGCTACACCGCCGCCGACCACGCCACCTGGGCCACGCTGTACCGCCGCCAGAGCGAGATGCTGCCGGGCCGCGCCTGCGATGAATTCCTGGAGGGTCTGGAGCGCCTGGGCGTGGACGCGGACCGGGTGCCGGATTTCGCCAAGCTGAATGAACAATTGATGGCCGCCACCGGCTGGCGGATCGTGGCGGTGCCGGGCCTGATTCCGGACGATGTATTCTTCGAACACCTGGCCAACCGCCGCTTCCCGGTCACCTGGTGGCTGCGCGAGCCGCACCAGCTGGACTATCTGCAAGAGCCGGACGTGTTCCATGATTTGTTCGGCCATGTGCCGCTGTTGATCAATCCGGTGTTCGCCGACTACCTGGAGGCTTACGGCAAGGGCGGCATGAAGGCCAAGGCGCTGGGCGCCTTGCCGCTGCTGGCGCGCTTGTACTGGTACACGGTGGAGTTCGGCCTGATCAACACCCCCAAGGGCATGCGCATCTACGGCGCCGGCATCGTGTCCAGCAAGGGCGAATCGGTGTACTGCCTGGACAGCGCCAGTCCCAACCGCGTCGGTTTCGATCTGGAGCGCATCATGCGCACCCGCTACCGCATCGACACCTTCCAGAAAACCTATTTCGTCATCGACAGCTTCCAGCAGTTGTTCGACGCCACCGCGCCGGATTTCGCGCCGTTGTACGCGCGCCTGGCCGAGGCGCCGACGCTGGGCGCCGGCGACATCGCCGCGGAGGACCAGGTTTTCAACGTTGGCGACCGCAGCGGCTGGGGCGATTCCGAAGATGTGTGACGCCTTGCCGTGATGGCTGGCAAGCTTGCGATAGACCCGCCACGGCGGGTCTTTTTATTTGTTCCGATTAAAACAAAAATGTGAGTGTTTGCTAGATTGATAAGCATTCTCATTTTTGTTAGATTGAGGCTCCGATTCCTATCGCTCAACCCAACAGGGGACACACCTTGAAAACGCACCTGATGCTTGCCGCCATCCTGGCGGGTTTCGCCGGCCACGCCATGGCGGAAGACGTAGTGGTTTACAGCGCTCGCGCCGAGCAGTTGGTCAAGCCCATCATCGAGGCTTACAAGAAGGAAACCGGCGTCAACATCAAGCTGGTGTCGGACAAGGAAGGTCCGCTGATGGAGCGCCTGCGCGCCGAGGGCGGCAACAGTCCGGCCGATCTGCTGCTGACCGTGGACGCGGGCAATCTGTGGCAGGCCGCCAAGATGGGCCTGCTCAAGCCGGTGAAGTCGCCGCTGCTGGACGCCAACATCCCGTCCTATCTGCGCGACCCGGGCAATGAGTGGTACGGCCTGTCCATCCGCGCGCGCACCATTTTCTACAACACCCAGAAAGTGAAGCCGGGCCAACTGTCCAGCTACGCCGACCTGGCCGACCCCAAGTGGAAGGGCAAGCTGTGCCTGCGCACGTCCAAGAAGGTCTACAACCAGTCGCTGGTGGCGATGATGCTGGCCGATCTGGGCCCGGCCAAGACCGAGAAAGTGGTCAAGGGCTGGGTGGATAATCTGGCCACTCGCGAATTCCCGGACGACACCAAGATGCTGGAGGCCATCGCCGCCGGCCAGTGCGAGGTGGGCATCGCCAACACCTATTACTACGGCCGCCTGATGGAAAAATCGCCCAAGCTGCCGCTGGGCATTTTCTGGGCCGACCAGGCGGGCAAGGGCACCCATGTGAACATTTCCGGCGCCGGCGTGGTCAAGCACGCCAAGAACGAGAAGGGCGCGCTGAAGTTCCTGGAATGGCTGTCCAGCGCCAAGGCGCAGAATATGTTCGCCGACGTGAACATGGAATTCCCGGTCAACCCCAAGGTCAAGCCTGACGCCAGCGTGGCCGCCTGGGGCGAGTTCAAGCACAGCTACATCAATGTCGCCAACGCCGGCGCGCGCCAGGCGGAGGCGGTGAAGCTGATGGACCGCGTAGGCTACAAGTAAGCCGCGGCGGGCCGTCTGCCCGCATTTTTTTACAGCCTGTCGGGCACCAAAGTCCCGGCAGGCTGTCTTTGCTTGTTTCCCCGCGTTTTTGACATGGTTTCTCCGCCGATGATTCGTTTCTTGTCGCCGTGGCGCGGCCTGGCTTTCGGCATCAGCCTGCTGACCGTCGTGCCGCTGCTGGTGATGCTGTGCTCGTTGCTGGCGCCGGACTGGGAGGTGTGGCGGCATCTGTACGATTACACCTTGCCGGAGCTATTGCTCAACACCTTGTATCTGATAGGCGGCGTCGGCGCCGGCGTGCTGCTGCTGGGCGTGCCGCTGGCCTGGCTGACCGCGGTGCATGATTTCCCCGGGCGCCGTTTTTTCCACTGGGCGCTGATGCTGCCGCTGGCGATGCCGGCCTATGTGCTGGCGTTTTCGCAGCTGGGCCTGTTCGATTTCACCGGGCCTTTGCAAAGCTGGCTGCGCGAGCGTTTCGGCGATTCGTCCTGGGTGCCGAATATCCGTTCCACGCCGGGCGTGATCCTGGTGATGTCGCTGGCCTTCTACCCCTATGTCTATCTGCTGGCGCGCAACGCCTTCGCCAGCATGGGCCGGCGCGCGCTGGAAGTGGGGCAGTCGCTGGGCCTGTCGCGCTGGCAGGGCTTCCGCCGCGTGGCGCTGCCGATGGCGCGGCCGTGGATCGCCGGCGGCCTGATGCTGGCCTTGATGGAAACGCTGGCCGATTTCGGCACCGTGGCCATTTTCAATTTCGACGCCTTCACCTCGGCCATCTACAAGGCCTGGTTCAGCCTGTTTTCCCTGCCGGCGGCCAAGCAGCTGGCGTCCTTGCTGGTGTTGATGGTGCTGCTGCTGCTGTGGCTGGAGCAGCGCTCGCGCGGGCGCCGCGCCTATACCCAGGCCGGCAAGGCGTCGCCGCTGCCGCGCTTGCGGCTGGACGGCGCGGCCGGTTGGCTGGCCGCCTCCGCCTGCGCGCTGGTGCTGATCCTGGCTTTCGCGCTGCCCTTCGGCCAGTTGTTGGTCTGGGCCGGCGCCCACTTGGCCGAGGACCTGGACGCGGACTTCCTCGGCCATGTCGCCAACTCGCTGCTGCTGGCCTTGCTGGCCGCCGGCCTGGTGGCCTTGACCGCCTTGCTGCTCAGCTACGCGGCGCGGCGCGAGCCCTCGCGCTGGACCCGGCTGTGGAGCCGGCTGGCGACGCTGGGCTACGCGGTGCCGGGCACGGTGCTGGCGGTGGGGGTGTTCGTGCCCATCGCCTGGCTGGACAACCGCTTGCTGGATTGGCTGCGGCCCTGGCTGGCGCCGGACGCCAGCGCGGTGATCAAGGGCACTTTGCTGGTGCTGATGCTGGCCTATGTGGCGCGCTTCCTCGCGGTCGGCCATTCCGCGGTGGACACGGCGATGCATCGCATCAGCCGCAGCCAGGAGGAGGCGGCGCGCAATATGGGCTATAGCGGCCTGCGCCTGCTGACGCGGCTGCATCTGCCGCTATTGCGCGGCGGCCTGTTCACCGCGGTGCTGATGGTGTTCGTCGACGTGATGAAGGAGATGCCGATCACCTTGATGACCCGGCCTTATGGCTGGGACACGCTGGCGGTGAGGATTTTCAATTTGACCACCGAGGGCGAATGGGAGCGCGCGGCCTTGCCGGCGGTGGCCATCGTGCTGGCCGGCCTGCTGCCGGTGTGGGTGTTGTCGCGGCAGAAGGATGCGGTCTGAGATGAAGCGTATGGATGAACAAGCCTTGCTGGAGTTCGACCTGGTCAGCCAGAAGTACGGCGAGAGCCGGGTAGTGGACAATATGAGTTTCGGCTTGCAGGCCGGGGAGATCGCCTGCCTGCTGGGCAGTTCCGGCTGCGGCAAGACCACGGTGCTGCGTTGCATTGCCGGTTTCGAGAAGCTGCTGGGCGGCGAAATCCGGCTCAATGGCCAGGTGATCAGCTCTTTCCGCGAACAGCTGCCGGCGCATCAGCGCCGCATCGGCATGGTGTTCCAGGATTACGCGCTGTTTCCGCACCTGACCGTGGCCGGCAATGTCGGTTTCGGCCTGAACGCGCTGCCCAAGAGCCAGCGCGCGACGCGGGTGGCGGAAGTGCTGGAGGTGGTGGGGCTGGCGGAGTGGGCGCGGCGCTATCCGCACGAATTGTCCGGCGGCCAGCAGCAGCGGGTGGCGCTGGCGCGCGCCTTGGCGCCCAGGCCCAGCCTGCTGTTGCTGGACGAGCCGTTTTCCAATCTGGACGTGGATTTGCGCGAGCGCTTGTCGCGCGAGGTGCGCGACATCCTGAAGAGCCAGGGCGCCACCGCCATCATGGTGACCCATGACCAGAACGAGGCCTTCGCCATTGCCGACCGCGTCGGCGTGATGCAGCAGGGCCGGCTATTGCAGTGGGACACGCCGTATCGGCTTTACCACGAGCCGGCCACGCGCTATGTCGCCGATTTCATCGGCCAGGGCGTGTTCCTGTCCGGCAAGGTGACCGGGCCGCGCTGCGTGGCGCTGGAGATAGGCGAATTCTGCGGCATCGTACCCTTGCAGTTCGAGACCGGAGACGAGGTGGATGTGCTGGTGCGGCCCGACGATGTGGTGCACGACGATGTCAGCCCGACGCGGGCGCGGGTCAGCGCCAAGGTGTTCCGCGGCGCCGAGTTCCATTACACCTTGACGCTGCCGTCCGGCCAGCGGGTACTGGCCCAGGTGCCCAGCCATCACGACCATGCGCTGGGCGAGGCGATAGGCATCCGGCTGGAGCTGGATCATTTGATCGCTTTTCCGCGCTCGGGAGCGGGAGGCGGCTGACCAGGGCCGGGGAACGCTGGGAGGGCGGGAAAAAACGGGGCCAAGCCGCAGGCAAAACCGATCAGGAGGTTTTGCCCATTCTTTGCGGGTCAGACTCAGCGTTCCAGTATCGCCTTGCGATGGCGGCGGAACACCCATTTTTCCCACAGCAGGTGGGTGGCTTCGTCGAAAGCGCCGCTGATGTCGGCGCAGATCAGATAGTTGCCGTTTTCGCCCGGCGTCACCGTGCGGATGCGGGCGGCGAGAAACAGCAGCAGCGCGGAGTCGGGATTGGGGCATAGCGCCACCAGCACCGGCTCGCTGCCGTGGTTGGCGTGGTCGGAGATCCAGGCGATGCTGTCCAGGCCCAGCCGGCACGGCGTTAGCGGCGCTCGTTCGGGGTGGCGCGACAGCAGCGATACTTCCAGCGCCAGGTCCAGCTTGGCTTCCAGCCGCACCAGCATCGGGTCGGCTTCGGGCAGGGTTTCGGTGGGTGCGGCCAGCACCCGCAGCGCCAGCCGGGTTTCGCGCTCCTGGCGCGCCGGACAGATCCCGCCAGGCAGCGGCTGTACCGAGAACGGCAGTTCGGCGTCAAAGCTGGCGCTGCCCAGTTCAGGAAATAAGCTCATCGGTCGGCTCCCGTGGCGTGCGTGTTCAGTGGTACAGGTTCAGGATGCGGTCCAGCCCGCCGTGGTTGATGGCGATGTCGGCCTGGGCGCGCACCACCGGCTTGGCGTGCACGGCGATGCCGACGCCGGCTTCGGCCAGCATTTGCAAATCATTGGCGCCGTCGCCCATCGCCAGCACCTGCTCAGGCTTAAGCCCCAGTGCCTCGCGCTGCTGGATCAGCAAGCGTTTCTTGGCGGCGGCGTCGACGATGGGGCCGCGCACCCGGCCGGTCAAGGCGCCGTTTTCCACTTCCAATTGATTGGCGAAGGCGAAGTCCAGGCCCAATTCGGCTTTCAGCCTGTCGGTGAAGAAGGTGAAGCCGCCGGAGACCAGCATGAACTTGACGCCGTGGCGCTTGCAGGCGGCCAGCAAGGTCTCGGCGCCCGGCATCAGCCGGACTCTGTCACGATAGACCTGTTCCAGCGCGCTTTCCGGCAAGCCGCGCAGCAGCGCCACCCGCTCCGCCAGCGAGGCGGCGAAGTCCAGCTCGCCGCGCATCGAGCGTTCGGTGATGGCTGCCACTTGAGGCTTGAGGCCGTTGAGATCGGCGATCTCGTCTATGCACTCTATGGTGATCAGCGTGGAGTCCATATCCGACACCAGCAGGCCGAAATCGGCGAAACTGCGACCGGCTTCGACATAGGCGCCGTCATAGCCCCATTGCTCGCACAGCGCCAGCGTCGCGGCCCGTTGCGCCGGCGCCGCGCCGCGCAGGCGCGCGACGCTGGGGCTGGGATGATCCATATGGGTGGCCTCGGCGAGGTGGGCCAGTTCATGCAGATGATGCGGGTCCAGCGTGTCGGCTTGGATCACCAGGGTGTAGGCAGGGCTCATGGCGTGGCGGGTCAATGCGTGTCGGAATCGGCATTATGCCACGCCGCGCCGCTCAACGTTCCGCCCAGCGCCGCAGCCACGCGTCCACGGACAGCAGGCCGGGGCCGAAGGCGAGCACGGTGGCGATCAGCATGCCCCAGTAGTAATGGAATTCGCGGGTGGCCTCGGTCAGCCCCGGGTAGCTGATCACCGCCACCGCGTTGAGGATGAACAGGCCGGCGGCGGCGAAGCGCGCGCCCAGGCCCAGCGCCAGCAGCGCGGACAGGCCCAGTTCGCCGGCGGTGGCCAGCAGCGCGGCGATGGCGGGCGGCAGCAGCGGCACGTGGTATTCCTCGGTGAACAGCAGCAGGGTGGTGTCCCAGTCGTCTATCTTGGTCAGGCCGGATTTGAAGAACACATTGGCGATCCACAGCCGGAACAGCAGCAAGAGCAGCGGTTGCAGCAGATCGCCGCCGCGTATCAGCCAGCGATAGGGCGTGTTGAGGCGGGAGCAGGTCAAGGGGTTCATGGCGGGTGTCTCCTGTGTGTTGAGTATGGTTCAGCAGTGGCGGATGGCAAATCGTGGGCGTGAGTATCCCCTCCATGCCCGCAAGCTTGGATGAGATTCGGTGCTCAGGGTTTAAGCGTGTTTACAGTGTGAGGTCCTGGATCAGGCCCTGCTGGAACAGCCGCAGCAGGCCGGCCTGCAGGTCGAAGTCCGCTTCGGCGGCCAGCGCCTGTTCCACCGCGCTCTCCAGCATTGCGCCGTCGAGGAAGGCTTGCAGCAGCGCGGCCAGGCCGGGACCGACGATTTCGACTTGAACCCGGCCCTGAAGGCGGTAGACCAGCGTCGCCTCCGGCTGCCGGTGCAGGTCCACGTCCAGTTCCACCGGCTGGCGTTGGTGGGCCAGCCAGATCGACGCCGCCGGCCAGCGGCTGAGCAGGGCGGCGACATCGGGCAGCGGCCGCAGTCTGAGCTCACCCCAGCGCTGTTGCGGGAAGGCGGCCAGCGCGGCGCTGTCCACTGGCGCGGCGTCGGCGGCGTAGTAGGCGCGGTGGACCCGCCATTCCAGCCGCGCGACATCGGCCAGATAAGGCAGTTCGCGCGCGTGTTCGAAGCCGGCGATGAAGTCGCCGAAGCCGGCGCCGTACAGATGCAGATTGCCGCTGTGCGACGGATGGCCGCCGATGAAGGCGCGGGCCAGGCCGGTGAAGAAGTCCTCGCCCACCAGTTGGCGGCAGACCGGATAGATGAAGGCCAGGGTGTCGATCAGCCCCACCCGGTAATTGTTGCGGTAGACCGCGAGGCCGGCCGGGTTCAGCGCCGGCGCCGCTTCCACCGCGTGCGCCGGATCGGCGATCTGTTCCAGCAGTTCCGCCTGCCAATCAGACCAGTTCATGCGCGGCCTCCAGGATGGCCTGAGCCTTGGCGGCCTCGCCGCGCAAGGTGGCCAGCGGCGGAATTTCCAGATCCCATTCGATCAAGGTGGGCCGCGGGCCCAGCCGGGCGATGGCTTCGCGGTACAGCTGCCAGACGCCGTCGTGCACCGGCTGGCTGTGAGTGTCCACCAGCATGCCTTCGCGTTCGCTGTAGCCGGCCAGGTGGATTTCGCCTATCGCCGCCACCGGCAGCGCGTCCAGCACCGCGTCGGTGTCCACGCCCAGGTTGACGCGGTTGACGTAGAGATTATTGATGTCCAGCAGGATGCCGCAGCCGGTGCGGCGCACCAGTTCGGCCAGGAACTCGCCCTCGTGCATCTCGTTGCCGGGAAACTCCAGATAGCTGGACAGGTTTTCCAGCAGGATGGGCCGGCCCAGCGCGTCCTGGGTTTCCGCGACGTGGCCGGCGATCACCGCCAGCGACTCGCGAGTGTAGGGAATGGGCAGCAGATCGTTGACGAAGCGGTTGGCGGAATGATTGAAGGACAGGTGTTCCGATACCGCAGCGGGCTGCATCGCGTCCACCAGCCGCTTGAGCGCGGCCAGGTGAGTCGGGTCCGGGCGCGCGGCCGAGCCCAAGCCCAGGCCGACGCCGTGCAGCGACAGCGGCCAACAGGCGGCCACCTCATGCAGCATGCTCCATGGCATGCCGCCGTCGAAGAAGTTCTCGCTGTGCACTTCCACCCAGCCCAGGTCCGGGCGGCTGTCCAGCGCTTCGCGGTAATGCGGGGCGCGCAGGCCGATGCCGCAGACCGCGGGAAGCTTGGTTTTCATCGTCATTCCCTTCGATGCGCGGCTCCGGACGGCTGGTCCGGCGGCGCGATCAAGATTGCTTGGGCGGCGGCGTGGTGCTGCCGCCCAGGCTCTCGCAAGTCCCCTTGGGCACGCTGTGCCACTCATTGGGGTCGTTGTCCACCTTGGCTTCGCCGGCGCAATAATGGGCGCCGTCGGCGGAGGCGCAATCGTTCTTGCCGGCCGGGGTGACGCCATAGCATTTTTCCTTGGGCTGAGGCGCGTCCTCGGCCTGTGCCGAGGCGGCGACGCCCAGCGCGATGACGGCGCCGACGGCGGAGGCAAGCAGTTTGCGAGTGGTGTTCATGTCAGTCTCCTGTGGGGATGTGCGGGCCGGCCCTTGGTGGGTTTTAAGACCGGCGTTTGGCAAACCTCGCTGAGACTACATGGATTTGAAATTTGTTCTTTCAGATTTCGTTCAGATTCCGGCCGGAGCGCGGTGGCCGCGCTCCGGTCGGGTCCGGCTTACTTCTTAGGCGCGGAGCTGCCGCCCATTTTCTCGCAGCTGCCCTTGGCCACGTATTTCCAGTCGCCCGGGTCCTTGTCCATCTTGGCCTGGCCGGCGCAGGAATGGGCGCCGGTGGCCGACGCGCAGTCGTTCTTGCCTGCCTGGGCGATGCCGTAGCACTTCTCTTTGTCGGCGGCGGCGGCCGGCGCGGATGCCAGCGCGCCGAAGGCTACAACGGCGCCGAGAGCGGAGGCGATCAGGGTTTTGCTGGTACTCATGGTGTTTCTCCTGTTTAACGGCTTGAGGCCGAAAATTGATGGTGCGGATTATAAACGAGCCCGTGTTTCCCGCCCTTGCTTTCACTGGGGCGGACATGGGTTGAGTCGGGGGCCTTGCCGGCTTCTTACACTGTAGATGCGATTTTTTTGATTCGCCGCGCCGCCTGGCCGCCCTTCTTGCCGGTAAGTCGGCATCAAGGCGGTTTCATTACGGCGGAGCGCGATTTTTTCTTGCGGGAGGAGCGAGGGGGCAGGGGAGGCGGATAAGGATTGGGCCCAGAAGGGCCCGGCAAGTTCAGCGGATATTGGTAACCTTATGTGTCTGCACCGACAAGCGCCAGCGCGGATGCGCCATGCAGTAGGCGATGGCGGCGCGGGTGTTGGCGGCCAGCTCCGGTCCATCCATCGGTTGCAGATAGAAGGTGTCGAAGTCCAGGTGCTCCACCGTTTCCGGCAGCTGCGTCGCCTGCGGATAGACCAGCTTCAACTCATCGCCGCTTTGCAGCAGCAGCTCCGCGCCGGCCTTGGGACTGACGCAGATCCAGTCCAGCCCAGGCGGCGCGGCCACGGTGCCATTGGTTTCCACCGCCACCTCGAAGCCGCGGCGGTGCAGTTCGGCGATCAGCTCGGCGTCCAGCTGCAGCAAGGGCTCGCCGCCGGTGCACACCACATAGGGCACGCCGCCGGCGCCGGCCGGCCATTCGGCGGCGATGCGTTCGGCCAGCGCCGCCGCGCTGTTGAATTTGCCGCCGTCCGGGCCGACGCCGACAAAGTCGGTGTCGCAGAACTGGCAGACCGCCTTGGCGCGGTCCTGCTCGCGGCCGGACCACAGATTGCAGCCGGAGAAGCGGCAGAACACCGCGGCGCGGCCGGCTTGCCGGCCTTCGCCCTGCAGCGTGTAGAAGATTTCCTTGACCGTGTAAGTCGTCACAGCGCGTTCTCTAAATGTAATGAAGGGACAGGCTTAGAACGTGTTTACGATCTTGCGAGCTAAGGCGAGACAAGGCGAAAACGAGCGAAAAAGCGGAATGTACTCGTGGTACATGAGCACTGAGCTTGGTTTCAACGCCCATTTCTATCCATCCCGCCGACGCGCAGCAGATCGTAAACAGGTTCTTACAGCAGCGGCCAGCGCATATCGTCATGGAACATCAGCGATACGCCGCGCTGTTCCTGTTCCATCAGGTCGATGCGCGCCAGTTCCGGCACCAGCGGCGCTAGATGGGCATGCACCCATTCCGCCACCGAGGCGCTGTCGCCGCCGCGCACGCCGCTGAGCCGGTCCAGCGGATTGTGGTCCAGCTGGCGGTAGATGGGCTTGAAGCGGTCCTTGACGTCGCCGAAGTCCAGCAGCCAGCCCATGGTCTGGTCCAGCTTGCCGGTCAACATTAGCCGGACCAGATAGCTGTGGCCGGTGTAGGCGCCCTGATCGTTGAAAGGACGGGCGCTTTCGAAGCGCTGTTCCTTCCAGATGCGGAAGCGTTGGCCGTCGAACTGGCTGCCGGCGCTATGGGTTTCGCGCACCTCTACCCAGGCCAGGCCCGGCAGGGTGTCGGCCAGCCGCTGGTATAGCCATTGCGCCAGCACTTCGCTGGTGGGGTTGTCCAGGCCGGCGATATCGTTGAGGTAACGGTGATTGAGTTCGCCGAACAGCGGCAGCCAGGCGGCTTCCAGTCGCGCGTGGTCGCTGAGCTCGGCGTCGGCGGCCAGGCGCACGCCGAAACCGTGGCCGTGCAGACGGCCGCATTTGTGGCCAGCCGGCACATGAGGCAGTTGATGGGCGGCTTCGAACTGCACCTGTATCCAGTTAAAGGCGATGTCGCCGTCCAGCGTCACGCCGCGCTGCGGGGAGCTTTGCAGGCTCAGCGCCGCCGGGCAGGGCAGCGCCGCGCGCAGATGGGCGGCCAGCGCCAAGTCGTCGCACTGGGCCAGTTGGCGGTTCAGATCGGCGTAGTCCAGCGGCGCGACGGCGGCGTCCAGCGCCGCTTGCAGCCGCTCGTGGCCGGGATATTGGGCGTCGGCGCGGGCGATGACGCGGAAGCTGTGGCCGTGCGGGCGCGCGGTGCGGTCGGGCGCGCCGGCCACCTGCCGGGCGGCTTCGAAGCGGGCTCCGGAAATCAGGCTGGAGGTATGCATGTCAGCTCTCCGCGCGGGTTTGGCAGCGGACGATCAGCGGGTCGGGCACGCCGGCATCGGCGAAACCCTTGGCGCGCAGTTCGCAAGACGCGCAGCGGCCGCAGGGCGGCACCTGTCCGTTGTAACAGGTGTGACTCCAGGCCAAAGCGTCCATCGCGCCAACTTGTTGCGCCAAAGCCACGGTTTCCGCCTTGGACAGATACATCAGCGGCGCGTGCAGCTCCACCCGGCTGTCCATGCCCAGGCGCAGCGCCACTTCCAGCGCCTTGAGGGTGTTTTCGCGGCAATCGGGGTAGCCGGAGTAGTCGGTCTGGGCCACGCCGGTGACCAGGTGGCGCGCGCCGCGGGTATAGGCCAGCGCGGCGGCAAAGGTCAGGAACACCAGGTTGCGCCCCGGCACGAAGGTGTTGGGCAGCGCGTCGTCGTCGCGGGCGCCGTCTTCCGGCGCGATGTCGGCGTCGGTCAGCGCGTTGCCGCCGATGGCGGCGAAGGTGTCTATCGGCAATACGGTCTGGCGCACGCCGGCCAGTTCGGAGATCTTGCGCGCGCAGTCCAGTTCGACGCGGTGGCGCTGGCCGTAGTCGAAGGTGACGGCCTCGACATTGCCGCGGCCGAAGGTGCGCAGGGCCCAATACAGGCAGGTGGTGGAATCCTGGCCGCCCGAGAGGACGATCAGAGCCTTTTCAGGAGTCTGGTTCATGGTGTTCGCCATTCGATAAACAGTCGAAGGTTGGGATGCGGAGCCGGGCGCGGCGCGGGCCTGCCGGCATGTCGCCTGCCTGGATCGGTCTCACCAAGCAGGGCAACCCATTACTTTAACCTAGAACAAGCCATTTGATGAAGCGTGCCAAAAAACAGACAGCCGCGGATTTTCTGTCGGCGGGCTGGCTTTTCTTGATTGAAATCATCTCTTTGTCATGTATTTAATGACTTTCGCATTCGAAATATGTATGCGGCCATTTCAATAACACGTGATGACAAAGGAGTGGAACGGCTGAAAACCTTCCGTTTGGCGGCTTTGACCGCGGCGGTGAGGCTGCCGCTTCCGCCATGGAGAAAATCAATGAAGAAACTGTTGCCGATTCCGTTGTTCGTGATGGCTCTGGGGAGCGGCCTGGTCCAGGCGCATGATCTGCAGGTGAGCGTGGCCAAGCAGCAGGCCGCGGTGGCGGCGGATCAGGATGTCGAGGTGGTGCTGAATTACCGCAATACCGGCAAGGAGACCTTGCATATCTACAAGTGGTATCTGCCGGGCAAGGATTTACAGGAACAGATTTTCGAGGTCAGCCGCGACGGCAAGCCGGTCAGCTACCTGGGGCCGCGCTACAAGCGGGTGACGCCCACCATCAAGGACACCGTGGCGCTGGCGCCGGGCGCTTCGCTGAGCGTCAAGGTCAAGGTGTCCGACTACTATGACATGTCGCAAAGCGGCCGCTTCGACGTGCGCTTCCAGGCTGCCAGTTCCCGCGTGCTGAACCGCGCCGCGCCGCAGCTGAACGCCAAGATCGCCTCCGGCGCGGAAGCTACCGCTGTCGCCGACGAGGTGCTGAGCTCGAATACCGCCAGCGTGTCGGTGGCCGGCCGCAGCAGCAAGCTGCTGAAACAGTCGCTGGACGCGCAACGCGAATGGTCCATCCTCAGCCGCAAGGCCGCCGCTTCCAGCGTCAGCTACGCGGCCAATTGCTCGGTGAACCAGCAGAGCCAGACCAATGGCGGCGTCAGCGCGGCCATCGGCATGGCCAATGATTCGGTCAGCTATCTGTCCGGCGCGCCGTCCGGCACGCCGCGCTACACCACTTGGTTCGGCCAGTATTCGCAGGCCAACTGGAATACCGCCAAGTCGCACTACGTCAGCATCAAGGACGCGCTGGACACCAAGCCGATCAGCATCGATTGCGGTTGCACCCAGGGCGGCACCTATGCCTACGTCTATCCGTCGCAGCCGTACAAGATCTATCTGTGCGGCGCGTTCTGGAGCGCGCCGACCAGCGGCACCGACTCCAAGGGCGGCACCCTGGTGCATGAGCTGTCCCACTTCACCGTGGTGGCGGGGACCAGCGATCACGTCTACGGCCAGACCGGCGCCAAGAACCTGGCGAAAACCAATCCGACCCAGGCCTTGAACAATGCGGACAGCCACGAATACTTCGCCGAGAACACCCCGGCGCAGCAATAAGCTTGCCCTTGCGCAATGAGAAACGGCCGCCTGTGGGCGGCCGTTTTCTCTTCGGCGGGAGCCGGGTTTGGCGGCGCTTCAAGCGCCTTATCGCCGAAGCGCAGCAGATCGGAAACGGGTTCTCAGAGCCTGTTCAAAGTCTCGCGAGCTAGGGCGAGACAAGGCGAAAACGGCTAAGGAAGCGGAATGTACATACGGTACATGAGCATTTCGAAGCTGTTTTCAACGCTGTATCGCCGACGCGCAGCAGACATTGAACTGGTTCTCAGGCCGGCACCAGCGCCAGCGTGCCCAGCACCACGATCACCAGGCCAACGATCACCGGCACCGAGGTGCGCTTGACGATCTCGAACGGCGACACCTCGCCCATGCCGGCGCAGGCCACCACCACGCCGGAGACCGGCGATACGGTGCGGCCCAGATTGGACGCCTGCAGCATCGGAATGGCGAGGAAGGCCGGGTTGATGCCGGATTCGGCCGCCAGCTTGGGGATCAGCTCAACGAAGGCGTAGAACGGCGCGTTGCCGGAGCCGGTGGTCAGCGCCGCCAGCGTGGTGATCGCCACCAGCACCAGCATCAGCACCATGGCGCCGGAGCCGAAGGACTGCGCCAGGCCGATCAGTTGGCTGATGAAGCCCAGCGCCGACAAGCCGTGGGCGAACACCCCGGCGGCGACGATCAGCATCACCACGCTGCTGAAAGCGTCGCCCATGCCCTTGTAAGCCACTTCCAGGCCGGCGAACACCGGCGCGGCGGTGGCGCAGGAATTCCACTACCGCGGCCAGCGCGATGCACAGGATCAGCACGGTGACGATGTGCAGCTCCGGCGCCAGTTTGCCGTTGAACACCAGCACGCCGGCAATGGGCGTGAACGGCAGCAGGCAGTACAGCGCCGGCGCGTCGGTGATGATTTCATGCGCGTCCTGGCGCGTCAGCGGCAGCTGCGCCTTGCGGTCCAGGTAGCGCTGCCAGAAGAAATGGGCGCAGCCGATGCCGACGATGGCCAGCAGCGAGATCGGCAGCATGGTCTTGAAGGCGAAGTCTATCAGCGGCATGCCCGAGGCCTGGGCGGCGATCACCACGTCGCCGGAGGTGGGCGACAGGATCAGCGCCGCCGGCGACGCGCATATCGCCGCCGCCGCGCCGCGGCTGATGCCCATGTTCACCATCAGCGGGAATAGCGTGGCCATCAGCAGCACGCCCAGGCCGGTGGCGGAAGATACCGCCAGCGACAGCAGGCAGGCGACGAAGTAAGCCGCCACCATCAGCACATAAGGCGATTTGATGCGGCTGAGCGGTTTGGAGGCCAGCTTGACCACCATGTCGTTGGCGCCGATATGGGTCATATAGCCGGCGAAGCCGCACAGCGCCATCACCATCAGGCCCAGGTCCGCGGCGCGGCTGCTGAGCAGGGATTTGACGAACTCGGCGATGTCGGTGACGGCGTGGCCGGTGGCGGCCATGTTCTTGGGCAGCACCGGCAAGCCTTGCAAGGCGGTGGCGGTCAGCAGCGCCAGGCCGCCCAGCATCAACACGCCGGTGGCCGAGTAGCCTTTGAAAATGGCCCGCCCCACCAGCAAGGTGACGAGCGCTCCTATCAGTAATTCCATGTCCAGCTCTACGTAAATAACAAAATAATAATTTACTAAAAAATGTAATTGCAAATATACGTATATGGACTGAGTTTGATGTGAAACAAGGAAAGCGCCGCCGCCGCGTCGCGGTGACGCTTGCTGCGCGGGTTTAAACCGAGGTCTGGCCGAAGGCGATCAGCGATACGGCGACCTGTTCCTTGGCCGAGACCAGCTCATGGTAAGCCTGGTGCAACAGGCCCAGGGTTTCCAGCATCTGGTGGGCTTCGTTGAAGCCGCAGTCCAGGCTCTGCCGCGCCACCGCCAGGAAGATGAAGCGCTGCTGCATCGGCGATTGGCTGGGGTGCTGCTGGCGGTACAGCGTGTAGAGCCGGTAAAAATCGCGGACGATGCGCTCGGCGGTGGCCGCCGGGCCTGATTCCTGGCCCAGCTGCGCCAGCGGGTCCTTGTCCAGCAAGGGCAGGTCCAGCGCGCAGCTGAGCGGGTCCATCACCGCGTGGTGGAACAGCTCCAGGAATTGCCTATGGGCATTGAAGCGGATGTCGGCGTCGCCGCCGGCCTGGGCGGCGGGCGATTGCTGGCGGCCATGTTTGTCGTGCTTGTCTGGATGAGCGTGCTGCTGGCCAGCGGCGTGGCCGGCCAAGGTGAGGCTGACGGGCGAGATGGGCATGGCGGTCTCCTTAAGAGCCGCTGCTCGAGCGGGGCGCGGGTGGTCGATGCGTTCGACTGCCTGCCGCCTTGAGCGCTCGCTGTCAGCGGATCTTGCAAACTGCCGCTAGGCTGGCTAGCGGCATCCGGCGGGAAACGGCCCTGCGGTGATGCTGGGTGCTGAGTTTTCCCCGGCCATGCCTGTTTTTCGGCCAGTCCGGGGAAAACTTGATTGTAAATTTAAAACTATTTTCAGTTTAAATCGAACTAGCTGGATGAGGTACTGGTTGACGTGCTGGCGGAGGCGCCGGTCGCGGCGCTGTCGCTGCCCTGGGGCTTGGGCGTCATGCTGGCGACGAAGTCGTCGAAGCCCTTGTTGACCAGGTCGCGGGTCTTCTTGACCTCGTCGGCGATGCTGCCGTTGAATACCTTGAGGCCGTTGAGCACGTTCACCGCCTCGGCATAGCCTTTTTCAAAGCCGCCGCGCACGATGTCGACGAAATTCTTGGCCTGTTCTTCCTGGCTCATTTCCGGGTGTTGCTTGGCATAGGTGCTGAAGAAGCTGAGCGCGCCGGACAGGATGCGCTGGGACGTGCCCTCCGGCGAATTATCCTCGCTCATTTTCTGCTGCAGGATATTGGGCGTCTGCTGCGCGCCTTGGGCGTTCTGGGCCGTCTGCGCGCTTTGGCCGTCGGAGGCGGCCTGGGCGCCGGCGCCGCCGTTCAGCTGGTCGGCCAGGATCTGGTTGATGCTGTCGATGGCGGTGCGGTAGAGCAGGGACAGCGATTTGCCGTCGGTGTTGGTGGACACGTCCAGATTGGCCACCAGCTGCGCGTTCAGCTGATTGCGCGCGGTGGCGGAGCTGCTGACGTTCTGGCTGGCGCTGCTGCTGGTCTGGCTCTGCTGGACGCTGGCGCTGAGCTGACTGCCGACGGACGGGTTGTTCACGGAATTGACGGACATAGTGCGCTCCTTAGCGGAAAGGGCGTTGAGATCGGCCGCCGGATGCGGCGCGACGCTTTCATGCCCAAGGCGCTGTTGGTGTTGGTCGACCTGGTCTGAATCTATTGTGTTTATTGGGACTTGCGCGGTGGGCGCAAGGAAACCGAGGGCTGCCTTACCTCAGTATGGCCATATTTTCGGCCGGGCCGGCGGAAACTTGAGGCTTATTTCGGTGGACGTGTGTAATCGGCAGGCAGAGCCAGGCTGGCTTTGAGCCGGCCCGGCTCCGGTGTTGACAGCCGGCGGCTGCCGGCTTCGGAACGCGTGCTTAGCGGTGCTGTTTCTGGCGGCGCAGGAAGTTGACCGCCAGGTCCGGGAAGTCGCTGAAGGCGCCGTCCACCTGGGCGCGGTTGTATACCGCGTCCAGTAGTTGGTCCATATTCTTGGCGTAGGCCGGCAGCGCGTCCTTGCGCAGGGTGTAGGGGTGGATCACCAGGCCGTTGGCGTGCGCGGCGCGGCCCATGCCGGTGAGCTTGATCTTGCCTTGGGTCGAGGCCTTGTCTACCAGCATCGGGTATTGCGGGCCGATGCCGTCGGCGTACTTGGCGATTTCCTTCATGCCTTCCGGACGGAACATCCAGTCATAGCTGTAGTTCACCCACTGGCCGGCGGCGTTCTGTTCGAAGGTTTCCTGCCAGTCGGTGTAAGCGATCAGCTGCACCAGCTTGAGGTCCATGCCGGCCTTGGGCATCAGCTCGGTCTTGATGCGCTTCAGCTCGTTGAAGTCGAAGCACTGCAGATAAACCTTGTCGTTCTTGCCGGTGTAGCCGTAGCGCTTGAGCACTTCCAGCGCCTTCACCGTGATGTCCTTGCCTTCCTGACGATGGAACCACGGCGCCTTGATCTCCGGGTACAGGCCGATATCGCGGCCGGTGGAGTGGTTCAGGCCCTGGATGAATTCGATTTCCTCTTCAAAGGTGTGGATGCGGAAATCGGACTTGCCCATCGGGAAACGACCGGGGTAGCTCTGGCGCTTGACGCCCTTGTCGATGTCGAAGCCTTCGGTGAAGCGCAGCGATTTGATTTCGGCCAGGGTGAAGTCGATCGCGTAATAGCGTCCGTCCTTGCGCGCGCGCTCGGGAAAGCGCTCGGCCACGTCGGTGACGCGGTCCAGGTAATGGTCGTGCAGCACGATCAACCGGTCGTCCTTGGTCATCACCAAGTCCTGCTCCAGGTAGTCGGCGCCCTGGGCGTAGGCCAGCGCCTTGGACGGCAGCGTGTGTTCCGGCAGGTAGCCGCTGGCGCCGCGGTGGGCGATGACGATCTTGTCGGCGGCCTGGGCGGACGCGGCCAGGCCGATGGCCAGCGTGACGGCGGCGAGCAGGGGTTTGCAAGCGAATGACATGGCTTCTCCTTTGTATATAAGTTCGCAACGGGCGTTGGCGCGACGCCATGATCGGGCGCACGGATGTCGGCGTGATGAAACCCGGTCAGTCCATCGGCATCGCCATGGTTTTGTTTTTGCTGAAAGGAGTAGGACGATAGGGTATCGATGCGCCGACGACAAGCCCTCCGGCGTGGTAGTTTTGAAGGTGTTCACGCCCTTGCGGCAACCGCGAGGCCAGCCGTTTTCACGTCTTTCTTCCTTGCTCCCGCCGATTCGCGGCAGATCGTGAACAGGCTCTTCGAGCCTGTTCAAAGTCTCGCGAGCAAGAGCGAGACAAGGCGAAAACGGCTGAGAAAGCGGAATGTACAAGCGGTACATGAGCATTTCGAAGCAGTTTTTAACGCCGTATCGCTGAAGCGCAGCAGACATTGAACAGGTTCTTACAACTCCACCGCCTGCCGGGTCCTCAAGGCCTCCGCGATGGCCAGGCCGATGCGGGTGGCTTCGCGGGCGTCGGCCAGGCTCAAGGCCAGCGGCCGATCCAGGCGCGCGGCGTCGACGAAGTGCTGCAGCTCCAGCGTGAAGGCTTCGGCGAAGCGCTGGTAGAAGTCCGTCACGCATTCATTGCGCACGCCGTGGCGGTCGCTGATCTCTACCCGGTTGGCGCGCGGGTTGGCGCCCACGCTCAGCCGGCCCTGGGTGGCGAAGATCTCGGTCAGCGTTTCATGGCCGTGCGCCTGGGTGCGCGAGGCGTAGAAGCAGGCCAGCTTGCCGCCCTCGAACTCGCACATCGCCATGCCGTTGTCCACATCGCCGTATTGCGCCAGCGCGCCGTGCACCGCGTTGACGCCGCTGGCCCACACCCGCAGCGGGCGCGGCGCGCCCAGCAGCCAGCGCGCCAGGTCGATGTCGTGGATGCTGCAATCCATGAAAATGCCGCCGCTGCTGGGCGCGAATTGCAAGAAGAAGCCGCTGTCGTCGTTGAGGTCACAGGTTTGTGAGCGCAGCAGATAAGGCTGGCCCACCAGGCCCTGGGCCAGCTTGGCGGCGGCGTCCTGATAGCTGGGGTCGAAGCGGCGCACGAAACCCACCATGGCCTTGAGCTCCGGGCGGCGGGCGGCGGCGCGCTCCACTCGCAGGCAGTCCTCCAGATTCAGCGCCAGCGGCTTTTCGCAGAACACGTGTTTGCCCGCGTCCAGGCAGGCGATGATCTGCTCGGCGTGCAGCGCGGTGGGGGTGGCCAGCAAGATCGCGTCCAGCCCCGGTTCGGCCAGCAGGTCCTCCAGCGCGGCGTGGCCGGCGGCATCGGGCAGTTCCCGGCGCGCCCAGTCCAGTTCTTCCGGCAGCGGCGAGCAGACGGCGATCAGGCGCGCGCCGATGATGCGTTCGCGCAGATTGAGCGCGTGGCGGCGGCCCAGCCGGCCTAGGCCGGCGACGCCGAGGTTTAATGTAGACATGACAAGCCTCCCTGTTGAGTTAGAACCTGTTCACGATCTGCTGCGCTTAGTGAGACGCGACACGGTGAGTGCCGCTTCGAAATGCTCATGTACCACGAGTACATTCCGCTTTCTCAGCCGCAACGCCTTGTCTCGCTCTTGCTCGCGAGATTGTGAGCAGGCTCTTAGACCTGATCCAATTCGACGACCTGACCCGAGCGCCAGGAACGGGTGGCGGCGTCGGCCAGTTCCAGCGCGCGCACGCCGTCTGCCACCGTGGTGCGCGGCGTGGCGCCGTCGCGCATCACCTCCAGGAAGTGGGCCATCTCGGCGGAGTAGGCCTGGCGGTAGCGCTCCAGGAAGAAGGGCTCCGGCAGGTCGGCGGCCACGGCGCGCTCGCCATAGGCGATCACCTCGGTGGGGCGGTGGTTGCCGGCTTGCAGCATGCCGCGGCTGCCCAGCACTTCGAAGCGCTGGTCGTAGCCGTAGGCGGCGCGGCGGCTGGTGTTGATCTGGCACAGCCGGCCCTGGCGGGTGCGCAGCGTCACCGCCGCGCTGTCGGCGTCGCCGGCGGCGGCGATGGCCGGGTCGCTCAGCGCGCTGGCGCTGGCGTGCACGCTGAGGACTTCGTCGTCCAGAATCCAGCGGCAGATGTCGAAGTCGTGGATCAGCATGTCCTTGAAGATGCCGCCGGAGCGGCGGATATAGTTCAGCGGCGGCGCGCCGGGGTCGCGGCTGGTGACGATCAGCATTTCCGGCGCGCCGATCTCGCCGGCGGCCAGCCTGGCCTTGAGCGCGGCGAAGGTGGGGTCGTAGCGGCGCTGGAAGCCGATCAGGCAGGGCACGCCGGCCGCGGCCACCGCCTGGGCGCACTGGCGCGCGCGCTCCAGCTCAAGGTCCACCGGCTTTTCGCAGAAGATGGCCTTGCCGCGCGCGGCGGCGGCCAGGATCAGTTCGGCGTGGGTGTCGGTGCTGGCGGCGATGATGACGGCGCGCACCGCGGGATCGTCCAGCGCTTGTTCCGCGGCGCAGGCCTCGGCGCCGTGGGCGGCGGCCAGCTCCCGCGCCGCCGGCGCGTGACTGTCCACCACGTATTTGAGCCGCATGCCCGGCAGGCGGGCAAGGTTGGCGGCGTGGATCTTGCCGATGCGGCCGGCTCCGAACAGCGCTGCGTCAATCATCGTATCCTCCAGTTTCCTTGGTTTCTTCTATGTTCAGCTCCAGTCGGCAGGCCAGCGCGATGAACAGCGCCTGGCACAGGCAGATGGTGCTGGTCAGCGAACGGAAGGAGAAGGCCGAGCCTTCCCTGACCGTCAATACCGCGTCGGCCCCGCGCGCCAGCGGGCTGAGCTGGCTGTCGGTGATCACCAATTGCCGGGCCTTGTGCTGCGCCGCCACCCTCGCGCAATAGCGGCTTTCCTTGCCGTAGGGCTGGAAGCTGATGGCGATCAGCACGTCTTGTTCTCCAATGCTGCGGATCTGTTGCGGAAACATGCCGCCCAGGCCGGACAGCAGATGCACTTTCTTGGCGGTGTGCTGCAAGGCGTAGGCGATGTAGGAGGCGATGGGAAACATGCGCCGCACCCCGGTCACGTAGATGTTGTCGGCGTTCAGCAGCAGTTCCACCGCCGCCTCCAGCTGCGCCTCGTCCAGCGCGGCGTCCAGTTCTTGCAGACCTTGCTGGCAGGCGGCGATGAAGTCCCGGGTCATGCCGGCGGCGGAGCGCTGCTCGTCGCGGTTGGCGATCAGGCTCTGGATGCGCTGGCGGTAATTGGGCTGCGGCGCGCCCTGTGGCGTAAATGCGTCACGGAACACGGCCTGCATCTCGGAAAAGCCGGCGAAGCCGAAGCGCTGGGCGAAGCGGACGATGGCCGAAGGCTGCACCTCGCAAGCCTGGGCGATGTCGGTAATGCGCTGCAGCATCAGCGTGCCTCGGTGCTGCTCCACATAGCCGGCAATCACTTTCAGCTGCTTGCTCAGCGTGTCGTATTCGGCGGCGATGCGCTGCATCAATTCCTCGGCGGGGGCGGTGTTGGCCATCGGCGGACTCTCCTAAGGTTTTGGCCAGTATACGTTTTGTGCCGATATTCGAAAATATATTTCTATTGAAAAACACATTTGGAAAATTATTTGCAGAATAGAGCGAAAGCTCTTAAGGTGATTTCACGCCCGGCGCCGACAGCGGCCGCGGCCGACACCATGGCGGGCCCCACGATGGGCCGGCGGAGAAGAAGGAGGAGAGAGATGCAGCAGCGATCCTGGAAGTGTAAGTGGAGGCGGGCTCTGCCCGCGGCGGCGCTGGCGCTCTGCGCGCTGGCCCAGCCGGCCTTGGCGGCCGATGCCCGTTTCGTGCTGGTCAGCCACGCGCCGGATTCCGACGCCTGGTGGAACACCATCAAGAACGCGATCAAGCAGGCCGGCGAGGACTTCAACGTGCAGGTGGATTACCGCAATCCGCCCAATGGCGACCTGGCCGACATGGCGCGTTTGATCGAGCAGGCGGCGGCACGGCGGTACGACGGCGTGATCGCCAGCATCGCCGATTACGATGTGCTGAAGCGACCGCTGGGCCAGGTGGTGGCCAAGAAGATTCCGCTGATCACCATCAATTCCGGCACCATCAAGCAAAGCGAAAGCCTGGGCGCCTTGCTGCACGTAGGCCAGCCGGAATACGACGCCGGCTTCGATTCCGGCAAGCAGGCCAAGGCCGCCGGCATCAAGAGCTTCCTCTGCGTCAACCACTACGCCACCAATCCGGCCTCCTTCGAGCGCTGCAAGGGCTTCGCCGACGCCATCGGCGCCGATGTGCGCAAATCCACGCTGGACGCCGGCGACGACCCCACCGGCATCGAAAGCAAGGTCAGCGCCTATCTGCGCAACAATCCCGGCACCCAGGCGCTGCTGACGCTGGGGCCGACCTCGGCCAGCCCTGCGATCAAGGCGGTGAAGAAGATGGGCCTGGCCGGCAAGCTCTACTTCGCCACCTTCGACCTGTCCGAGGACATTTCCAAGGCGATCAAGGACGGCACCATCAAGTTCGCCATCGACCAGCAACCCTATCTGCAGGGCTATATCCCGGTGGCGGCGCTGGCCATCATGAAGCGCGACAAGACCACGGACCCGGCCAAGGTGGAAGCGGCGCTCAAGGCCAATCCCAAATTCCAGGCCCGGCTGAGGGAGTACGGGCTGGTCCCCCTCTACAAGGGCCGCCACATCAACTCCGGCCCCGGCTTCGTCACCAAGGACAATATCGCCAAGGTGGAGAAGTACGCCGGGCAGTTCCGCTAGCCGCCGTTTTCCGATGGACCTGACGCCTGGCGCGGAATTACCGGCCGCCCGGGGCAAGGAGCAGAGCAATGAGCATGAGCAAGGCCAGCCCGGGCAAGGCCGCGGGCATCCGCATGGCGCCGCCCGGCGATGATGAAAGAGTGCGGCGGCTGTCGCTGTTCGACCGGCTGATGGGACGGCCGGAATTCGCCGCCGTCGCCGGTGCGGCGCTGGTGTTCGCGGTGTTCGGCGTCGGCGCCGGCGGTTCCGGCATGTTCGCGGTGGACGGCATCGTCAACTGGTCGCAGGTGGCGGCCTACCTCGGCATCATCGCCATCGGCGCCTGTCTGCTGATGATAGCCGGCGAGTTCGATCTGAGCCTGGGCTCGATGATAGGCTTCGCCGGCATGATGGTAGCGATCCCGCCGCTGTACTTCGGCTGGCCGTTCTGGCTGGCCATCCTGTTCGCCTTCGCCGGTTCGCTGGCGGTGGGCTGGCTCAACGGCTATCTGGTGCTCAAGACCCGGCTGCCGTCTTTCATCGTCACCCTGGCTTTTCTGTTCATCCTGCGCGGCCTGACGCTGGCGCTGTCCATTCTGTTCGCCAACCGCACCATCGTCAGCGGCGTCGGCGACCTGGCGGCGGCGGACCCGCTGGCGCAATGGCTGTTCGTCGGCCATGTCGGCGCCGGCCTGTTCCACTGGCTGGCCGGCATCGGGGCGATCGCCTCCTTGCCGGACGGCGGCGCGGCGGCGGCCGGCGTGCCCAAGGTGCTGCTGTGGTGGCTGGCGCTGGCGGCGATCGCGGCCTTCGTGCTGGCGCGCACCCGGATCGGCAACTGGATCTTCGCCGCCGGCGGCGACGCCAACGCCGCCAAGAACGTGGGGGTGCCGGTCAAGCAGGTGAAGATAGGCCTGTTCATGTTCACCGCCTTCTGCGCCTGCCTGTTCGCGGTGCTGCAAGTGTGCGACGTGGGCTCCGCCGCCGCCGACCGCGGCCTGCAAAAGGAGTTCGAGGCCATCATCGCCGCGGTGATAGGCGGCTGTCTGCTCACCGGCGGCTATGGCTCGGTGGTGGGCGCCTGCTTTGGCGCGCTGATCTTCGGCGTGGTGCAGATCGGCATCACCTACACCAATATCAATTCCGACTGGTTCCGCGTCTTCCTCGGCCTGATGCTGCTGATGGCGGTGTTGTTCAATCACTATGTCAGACGCCGCGTGACGGAGGCCAAATGATGGTCACGACCGGCAAAATCCCTGCGGCCGCGTTGCGCCTCCTTGCCGTACTCAATGTACTGTCCGCGTCGGCGCGCCTTGCCGCAGCCGCTGCGCTGAATTTTTCCGATCGTGACGGACCGAGGTCGAGCCGGCAAAACGATGTGGCGGCCTTGCGCCTCCTTGCCGTACTCAATGTACTGCCCGCGTCGGCGCGCCTTGCCGCGGCCGCTGCGCTGAACAATCCTGGCCGCGGGCCGCAAGGAGTCGAAGATGAAACCGTGTGACGACTACATCTTGGAGCTGGATCAGGTCAGCAAGACCTTCGGTTCGGTGATCGCCTTGCAGAAGGTGGATCTGCAACTGCGCCGCGGCGAGGTGCATTGCCTGCTGGGCGACAACGGCGCCGGCAAGTCCACGCTGATCAAGACCCTGGCCGGGGTGCACCGGCCCAGCGGCGGTGAATACCGGGTGGACGGACAGCCGGTGCGCTTCGACTCGCCGCGCCAGGCGCTGGACCAGGGCATCGCCACCGTTTACCAGGACCTGGCCCTGGTGCCGCTGATGTCGGTGGCGCGCAATTTCTTCCTGGGCCGCGAGCCGATGAAGAAATGGCTGGGCCTGCTGCCGGTGCTGGATCTGGAACTGGCCGGCGAGGTGGCGCGCGACAAGCTGGCGGAAATGGGCATCCACATCCGCGACCCGCATCAGGCGATAGGTACCCTGTCCGGCGGCGAGAAGCAATGCCTGGCCATCGCCCGCGCCATTTACTTCGGAGCGCGGGTGCTGATCCTGGACGAGCCCACCGCCGCGCTGGGCGTCAAGCAGAGCGTCAATGTGCTCAAGCTGATTTCCAAGGCGCGCGACAAGGGCATCTCGGTGATCTTCATCACCCACAACGTCAACCATGCCTACCCGATAGGCGACCGCTTCACCCTGCTCAACCGCGGCCGCTCGCTCGGCACTTACGCCAAGGACGCGGTCAGCAAGGAGGAGGTGCTGGACATGATGGCCGGCGGCGCGGAAATGCAGAAACTGATGGCCGAGCTGGACGGCGTCCATATCTAACAACGGTATCGCCACGAAATCCACGAAACCATTTTTAGTCACGGAAACACACGGAAGGACACGGAAAAAGACAGCGTGGATGCAAACGTGGCTTGCGTGCTGTCTCGTGGGTTTCGTGGTTGGCGTTTTGGATTTTGAGCCACGGAAATACACGGAAGCACACGGAAAAAAGCGGAAAACGAATAGCGCCAACTACGACCCCCAAGTTAAAGAACCACCAAGGTTTTATTGGGTTTGTCAGTGTCTTTCCGTGTGTTTCCGTGGCTAAAAATGCCTGCTGATGTCTCTTTATGTATTCCGTGGCCAATCAAGCTTTCGAAGGAGGATGAATGCAAAACACCACCCGTTTCGCCAGCGGCCGCGACCGCGACCTGGTCTGCCTGGGCCGGCTGGCGGTGGATCTGTACGCGCAGCAGTTGGGCGCGCCGCTGGAAGACGCGGCCAGCTTCGCCAAATACCTGGGCGGCTCCTCCGCCAACATCGCCTTCGGCGCGGCCCGGCTGGGTTTGAAATCGGCGATGCTGTCCCGCGTCGGCGACGAGCAGATGGGACGCTTCCTGCTCAACACCCTGAGCGCCGAAGGCTGCGACGTCAGCCAGGTGAGGGTGGACCCGGAGCGGCTGACCGCCCTGACCCTGCTGGGCATCAAGGACCGCGACACCTTTCCTCTGCTGTTCTACCGCGAAAACTGCGCCGACATGGCGCTAGGCGCCGAGGACATCGACGAGGACTTCATCGCCGGCAGCCAGGCCTTGCTGATCACCGGCACCCATCTGTCCCGGCCCGGGGTGGAGGCGGCCAGCCGCCGCGCGCTGCAATACGCGCGCCGCCACGACGCGCGCACGGTGCTGGACATCGACTACCGGCCGGTGCTGTGGGGCCTGGCCAGCCGTGGCGACGGCGAAACCCGCTACATCGCCAGCGAGGAGGTCAGCGCTCATTTGCAGAAGCTGCTCTCCGAGTTCGACCTCATCGTCGGCACCGAGGAGGAGTTCCTGATCGCCGGCGGCGCGGCCGAGCTGATGCCGGCCTTGGCCCGAGTGCGCGCGCTGAGCCGGGCGGTGCTGGTGGTCAAGCTGGGGCCGCTGGGCTGCGCGGTGATTCCCGACGCGGTGCCGGCGCGCATCGAGGACGCCTTCAGCGTGGCCGGCGCGTCAGTGGAGGTGATGAATGTGCTGGGCGCCGGCGACGCCTTTCTGGCCGGCTTCCTGTCCGCCTGGCTGCGCGGCGGCGACTACGCCGAATGCTGCCGCCGCGCCAACGCCTGCGGCGCGCTGGTGGTGTCGCGCCACGGCTGCGCGCCGGCGATGCCGACCCCGGCCGAGCTGGAGCGCTTTCTCGCCGCGCCGATGCGGCGGCCGGGCGAGGACGTGGCCTTGAGCCGGCTGCACCGGGTCAGCGCGGCGCGACCGCGCTGGGACGAATTGTGCGTGTTCGCCTTCGACCACCGCAGTCAGTTCCTCGAACTGGCGCGCGCGGCGGGCGCGGACGAGGCGCGGCTGCCGCGTTTGAAGCAACTGCTGGTGCAAGCGGTGGCCGACGTCGAGCAGCGGCTGGGTCTGCACGGGCGGGTGGGGGTGTTGATCGACGAGCGCTACGGCGCCGACGCGCTGTACGCCGCCACCGGCCGCGGCTGGTGGGTGGGCCGGCCGGTGGAGCTGCCCGGCTCCAATCCGCTGGTGTTCGAGCAAGGCCGCGCGATGGCCGGCGCCTTGAACGCCTGGCCGCGCGAGCAGGTGATCAAATGCCTGGTCCAGTACCACCCGGACGATGAGCTGGACAACCGGCTGGAACAGGAGGCGCAGGTCCGCGCGCTCTACGACGCCGCCCAGGCCAGCGGCCACGAATTGCTGCTGGAAATCATCCCGTCCAAGGATTTGCCGCGCGCCGACGACACCGTCTACCGCGCGCTCAAGCGCCTGTACAACCTGGGCGTCCACCCGGACTGGTGGAAGCTGGAGCCGCCCACCGCCGCGCAATGGCCGGCGCTGGACACGCTGATCGCCGAGCGCGATCCCTATTGCCGCGGCGTGGTGCTGCTGGGGCTGAACGCGCCCTTGGACGCGCTGCGCCGGGGCTTCGCCGCCGCGCGCGCCAGCCGCAGCTGCCGCGGCTTCATGGTGGGGCGCAGCCTGTTCCAGCGGCCGGCGGAACGCTGGCTGGCCGGCGAGATCGACGACGCCGGCCTGGTGGCCGAGGCCGGCGCGCGTTTCGCCGAGCTGGTGGCGGTGTGGCGCGAGGAGCGAGCGTTGGCGCTTGAGTCACAACATCCACGGAAAAACGCCGACTAATTCTTGCCACGGAAACACACGGAAGGACACGGAAAAAGACAGCGTAGATACCAACGTGGCTTGTGTGCTGTTCGTGGGTTTCGTGGTTGGCGTTTTGGATTTTGGGCCACGGAAACACACGGAAGGACACGGAAAAAGACAGCGTAGATACAAACGTGGCTTGCGTGCTGTTTCGTGGGTTTCGCGGTTGGCGTTTTGGGTTTTGGGCCACGGAAACACACGGAAGAACGCCGTGTTTGACCCGATTTTTGTCATGCAGCTCAGGAAGTGACACAAATGCAGTCATCGTTTTTGGCATTGTCGGTGTGCTTCCGTGTGTTTCCGTGGCTAAAAATCTTTTCGTGAGCTTCCGTGGCAAGAAAAGCCGCGCTGATTTTATAAGGAATGAGCATGAGCACGATCCGTTTGACCATGGCCCAGGCGCTGGTGCGCTATCTGGCCGCGCAGCGGGTGGAGCTGGACGGCGAGGAGGTGCAGCTGTTCGCCGGAGTGTGGGCCATCTTTGGCCACGGCAATGTCGCCGGCCTGGGCGAGGCGCTGCAGCAGGCTGGCGACAGCCTGCCCACTTGGCGCGCCCACAATGAGCAGGGCATGGCCCACGCCGCCATCGCCTACGCCAAAGCGCATTTCCGCCGCCGGATGATGGCGGTGACCAGCTCCATCGGCCCCGGCGCCACCAATCTGGTCACCGCCGCGGCGCTGGCCCACGTCAACCGGCTGCCCTTGCTGCTCTTGCCCGGCGACGTGTTCGTGTCGCGCGCGCCGGACCCGGTGCTGCAGCAACTGGAAGCGCCGCAGGACGGCACGCTGTCGGTCAACGATTGCCTGCGGCCGGTGTCGCGCTATTTCGACCGCATCGTCCACCCGGCGCAGCTGCTCACGGCGCTGCCGCGCGCGCTGGCGGTGCTGACCGATCCGGCGCAATGCGGGCCGGCCACGCTGGCGCTGCCGCAGGACGTGCAGACCATGGCCTGGGACTATCCGGCCGACTGGTTCCGGCCGCGGCTGTGGCGCATCGCCGCGCCGCCGCCGGAACCGGACGCGCTGGAGCGGGCGGCGCGGGCGCTGGCCGCCGCGCGGCGGCCGCTGATCGTGGCCGGGGGCGGCGTGCTCTACAGCGCCGGCGGCGCGACGGCCTTGCGCGCCTTCGCCGAGCGCCACGGCGCGCCGGTGGCCGAGACCCAGGCCGGCAAGAGCGCCTTGTCCTGGGATCACCCGCTGCAATTGGGCGCGATCGGCGTCACCGGCTCGCCGGCCGCCAACCGGCTGGCGGAACGGGCCGACCTGGTGCTGGCGCTGGGCAGCCGCTTGCAGGACTTCAGCACCGGCTCCGGGCAGCTGTTCCGCCAGGCGCGGCTGCTCAGCGTCAACGTCAACGCGCTGGACGGGATCAAGGCCGACGCCGTGGCCCTGAGCGGCGACGCCGCGCTATGCCTGGACGCGCTGTCGGCGCGGCTGGACGGCTGGAGCGCCGACGCCGGCTGGAGCGCAGAGGCGCGCGCGCTGGCAGAGGACTGGCGCGCGGAGACGGCGCGCGTCACCGGCCAGCGCCAGCCTCGCGGCCTGCCTTACGACGGGGAAGTGATAGGCGCGGTGCAGCGCCACCCCGGCTCCGAGCGCGACGACATCGTGGTCTGCGCCGCCGGCACCCTGCCGGCCGAGCTGCACAAGCTGTGGCGCGCGGCGACGCCGGGCGGCTACCACCTGGAGTACGGCTATTCCTGCATGGGTTATGAAATCGCCGGCGGCCTAGGCGTGAAGATGGCGCGGCCGGAGCGCGAAGTCATCGTGATGGTGGGCGACGGCAGCTATCTGATGATGAACAGCGAGTTGGCCACCTCGGTGATGCTGGACCAGAAACTGATCGTGCTGCTGCTGGACAACCGCGGCTACGGCTGCATCAACCGCTTGCAGCAAGCCTGCGGCGGCGCGCCGTTCAACAATCTGCTGGACGACTGCCGCCAGGGCCGCCACGGCGCGCCGCGGGTGGATTTCGCCGCCCATGCCCGCGCGCTGGGCGCCGAGGCCGAGCACGTGGCCGACATCGCCGGCCTGGAGGCGGCGCTGGTCCGCGCCCGCGCCGCGGAACGCAGCTATCTGATCGTGATCGACACCGATCCGGCGCGCACCACCGAGGCCGGCGGCTGCTGGTGGGAAGTGGCGGTGCCGGAGGTATCGGAACGGGCCGAGGTCCGCGCCGCGCGCCAGGCTTACGAAGACCGGCTGCGCCGGCGTCAATACGAATAGCGGGGAACAGCGCAATGCATGCATTCGACGTGAAAATCGGCATCAATCCGATTTCCTGGAGCAATGACGACCTGCCGTCGCTGGGCGGCGAAATCTCGCTGCAGCAGGCGCTGGCCGAAGGCGCGGCCATCGGCTACCGCGGTTTCGAACTGGGCAATAAGTTTCCGCGTCAGCCGGAAGCGCTGGCGGCGGCGCTGGCGCCGCACGGCCTGCAATGCGTGTCCGGCTGGCATTCCGGCCGGCTGGCCGAGCGCGGCGTGGATGAGGAAATCGCCGCGGCGGAGCCGCATCTGCGTTTGCTGGCCGCCAGCGGCTGCCGGGTGATGGTCTACGGCGAAGTGGCCCAGGCGATACAGGGCCAGTCGCGGCCCTTGAGCCAGCGTCCGCGCTTTGGCTCGGAGCGGCAATGGCGCGATTACGGCGAGCGGCTGAACGCCTTCGGACGCCACCTGCAAAGCCACGGCCTGACGCTGGCCTACCATCACCATATGGGCGCCTATGTCGAAACCCCGGACGATGTGGACGCGCTGATGGCGGTCACCGGCCCGGAAGTGGGCCTGCTGTTCGACAGCGGCCACATCGCCTTCGCCGGCGGCGAACCGCTGGCGGTGCTGCGCCGCCATATCGGCCGCGTGGTCCACGTCCATTGCAAGGACATCCGCCCGCAGGTGGCGCGGCTGGCGCGCAACCGCGGCTGGAGTTTTCTGGAGGCGGTGCTCAACGGCGTGTTCACCGTGCCCGGCGACGGCGTCATCGATTTTGAAGCCCTGCTGCGCATGCTGGCCGAGCACGGCTATCGCGGCTGGCTGGTGGTGGAGGCGGAGCAGGACCCGGTGGTGGCGCCCAGCTACCGCTACGCCGAGCTGGGCTTCCGCACCCTGGCCGGCCTGGTGGCCGCCATCCGTGCCGACGCGCCGGAAAGGAGCTGCGCATGAATCAGCCCAATCTGCGCGTCAAGGCGGCGGCCGGCCGCGTCGCCGCCGACATCACCCCGGCCTCCGCCGGCTGGCGCCATGTCGGTTTCCGCGCCTTGCGTCTGGCCGACGGCGAGGCCGAGGACTGGCTGCAAGCGGAGCGGGAATGCTGCGTGGTGGTGTTGGCCGGCGTCGTCGACATCATCGCCGGCGAACAGTGCTGGCCGGGCGTGGGCAGCCGCGCCGATGTGTTCGACGGGCAAGCGCCGTGGGCGGCTTATATTCCCGCCGGCTGTGCATTGCGCATCGTCGCCCGCGGCGCGGCGGAAGTGGCTTTGTGTTCGGCGCCGGGCCGGCCGCTGATCCGGCCGCCGCAGCTGATCCGACCGCAGGACATGGCGCAGAGCGTGCGCGGGCAGGGGAGCAACACCCGCTACGTCACCGACATCCTGCCGCAGCAGGCGGAGGCGGACGGCCTGCTGGTGGTGGAAGTGCGCACCCCATCCGGCCATTCGTCCAGCTATCCGCCGCACAAGCACGACCGCGACGCGCTGCCGGCGGAAAGCCAGCTGGAGGAAACCTATTACCACCGGGTGAGCCCGGCGCAGGGCTTCGTGTTTCAGCGCGTCTACACCGACGAGCGCGATCTGGACCAATCCCACGCGGTGGAGGACGGCGACGTGGTGCTGGTGCCGCGCGGCTATCATCCGGTGTGCGTGCCGCACGGCTATGAATCCTACTACCTCAACGTGATGGCCGGGCCGCGCCGCGAATGGCGCTTCCACAACGACCCGGCGCATGAGTGGATGCTGTCCGCCGTGAGCTGAGGCGCGGCGGCGGGGCTTGGGTTGGCGCGGGCGGCGGTGTAAACTGCCGCATTTACGACCGCGTCGGTCTCTTGCCTGGATTCCGCCATGCCCACGCCTCATGCCGCACGCCGCGCCCGCCTGCTGTCCGCCCTGGGCGACGCCGTCGCGGTGCTGCCCACCGCGCCGGAAGCGGTGCGCAACGCCGATAATTTCTATCCCTATCGCCCGGACAGCCATTTCCTGTACCTGACCGGCTTCGCCGAGCCGGAAGCGGTGCTGGTGCTGGACGGGCGCAGCGGCAAGTCCATCCTGTTCTGCCGCGACAAGAATCCGGACATGGAAATCTGGGAAGGCTTCCGCCACGGGCCGCAGGCGGCGGCGGAGGCTTTCGGCTTCGACGAGGCTTATCCCGTCGCCGAGCTGGACGCGCGGATGCTGGAGCTGCTGTCCGGTTGCGGCCGGCTGTGCTGGAGCCTGGGCCGCGACGCCAAATTCGACGCGCGTGTCAACGGCTGGCTGGATAGCCTGCGCCAGCGCGCCTACCACGGCGCGCCGGCGCCCAGCTGCTACGGCGACGTGCATGCGCTGCTGGACGAGATGCGCCTGATCAAGGACGACAGCGAGATCGCGCTGCTGCGCCGCGCCGGCGAGATTTCCGCCGCCGGTCATGTGCAGGCGATGCGCGCCACCCGGCCCGGCCTGCATGAATACCAGATCGAGGCGGAAATCCTGCACGCCTTCATCAGCCGCGGCGCGCGCCAGCCTTCCTACGAAAGCATCGTCGCCGGCGGCGCCAATGCCTGCACCCTGCATTACTGCGCCAACAACGGCTTACTGCGCGACGGCGAAATGCTGTTGATCGACGCCGGCTGCGAGCTGGAAGGCTACGCCGGCGACATCACCCGCAGCTTCCCGATCAACGGCCGTTTCAGCGGCCCGCAGCGCGACGTCTACGAAGTAGTGCTGGCGGCACAGGCGGCGGCCATCGCCGCGCTGGGGCCGAATGTTCCCTGGAACGCGTCCGGCGACGCCGCGCTGGCGGTGCTGGCCCAGGGCATGCTGGACCTGGGGCTGTTGCAAGGCAGCGTGGACGGGGTGATCGAATCCGGCGCCTACCGCCAGTTTTACATGCACGGCATCGGCCATCTGATCGGCCTGGACGTGCACGACGTGGGCGCGCGCAAGCGCAACGGCCTGTGGCGCGCCTATCAGCCCGGCATGTGCGTGACGGTGGAGCCGGGCTTGTACATCCGCCCGGCGGATGGCGTGCCAGCCGCGCTGCACCATATCGGCGTGCGCATCGAGGACGATGTGCTGATCACCGAGCAGGGCTGCGAGGTCTATACCGGCGGCGTGCCCAAGCGCATCGACGAGATCGAGGCGCTGATGAATCAGGATTGAATTCCGGAGCCTGTGTCCCGAGGAAACAGGAGGAAACAGAATGCAGCAACAGATAAATGAACATGCGGACGTGGTGATCATAGGCGGCGGCCCGGTGGGGGCGCTGGCCGCTTTGCGGCTGGCGCGCGCCGGCCGCGAGGTGACCTTGGTGGAGGCCCGCGGCCGCGACGAGGCGGTGCGCGACGCGCGCGCGCTGGCGCTATCCTGGCACAGCCGCGAGCTGCTGCGCGAAGCCGGCGCCTGGCCGGAGGATTTGCCGGCATCCTTGATCGACAGCGTGCACGTGTCGCAGCAAGGCGCTTGCGGCCGCACCCTGTTGCAGGGCGAGGACGTGGGCCTGCCGCACCTGGGCGCGGTGGTGGATTACCCGGCGCTGGTGGCGGCGCTGGGCGGCGCGCTGGAGCGCGCCGGCGTGCGCGTGCTGTGGCGGCACCGGGTGCGGGCGGTCAAGAGCCTCAGCCATTACGCGGTGGTGACGGTGGCGTCGGATGCCGGCGAGAGCGTGTTGACCTGCCGGCTGGCGGTGATGGCCGAAGGCGGCGCGCTGGCTGAGAGCCTGCCCGGCATCAAGCGCCTGAGCCACGATTACCGCCAGTGCGCGGTGTTGGCCGAGGTGCGCACCGAATTGCCGCCCAAGGGCGTGGCCTATGAGCGCTTCGCCCATGACGGGCCGCTGGCCCTGCTGCCGCACGGCGACGCCTATATGCTGGTGTGGACCCGCAGCGCCGAGGACGCCGCCCATTTGCAGGCGGCCGATGCCGCCGAGGTGGCCGCCGCGCTACAACAAGCCTTCGGCGAGCGCCAGGGCCGCATCCTGGACGTGGGGCCGCGCGCGGCGTTTCCGCTGGCGCTGAAGCAGCTCAACCGCGTGGTCAGCGGCCGGGTGGCGATGATAGGCAACGCCGCGCAAACCATGCACCCGGTGGCGGCGCAGGGCCTGAACCTGGGCCTGCGCGACGCCGCCGGCCTCAGCGCGGCGCTGGCCGGCGTCACCGACCCCGGCGACGCCGCCGCGCTGGCGGCCTATGCGGCGGCGCGGCGAGTGGATAGCCACGCGGTGGTGGGCTTCACCCATGGCTTGATCAAATTGTTCGACGGCCACCATCCGGTGGTCAGCGCGATGCGCAGCGTCGGCCTCAGCGCGCTGGACGCGCTGCCGCCGCTGCGGCGCAAATTCGCCAGCCATCTGGTGTTCGGCGTCTGATGGGAGAGCGAGCGTGAAAGCATTGCAATACGATGTGATCGTCGTCGGCGGCGGCCTGGTGGGCGCCAGCCTGGCATTGGCGCTGGAGCGCGCCGGCAAGAGCGTGGCCCTGCTAGAAGGACGGCCGCCGCGGCTGGAGGGCCTGGAGCAGGGCTGGGACGCGCGCATCTACGCGGTGAGCCCGGCCAACCGCCGTTTCCTCGAGAACCTGGACGCCTGGCCCGGCGCCGAGCGCCTGGGCGCGATTGAGGCGATGGATGTGCGCGGCGACGCGGGCGGCCGCATCGAGTTCGCCGCCAGCGACGCCGGCGAGCCGGCGCTGGCCTGGATCGCCGAGAACCGCTGGCTGCTGGCCGCCTTGTGGCGGCGGCTGGCGGCGTCCGGCGTCGATTGCCTGACCGGGGTCTTGCCGCAGACGCTGGGCGCCGACGCGCTGGGCGCCGAGCTGGAACTGGAAGACGGTCGCCGGCTGAGCGCCGCCTTGCTGGTCGGCGCCGACGGCGCCAACTCCTGGGTGCGCGAGCAGGCCGGCCTGGATGCCAGCGTCAAGCCTTACCGCCAGAGCGGGGTGGTGGCCAATTTCGACTGCGAGCGCCCGCACGGCGGCGTGGCGCGGCAATGGTTTCTCGGCGGCGACATCCTGGCCTGGCTGCCGATGGCCGGGAACCGAATTTCCATGGTGTGGTCAAGCTCTGATCCCGAGCGTTTGCTGCAACTGTCGCCGGCAGCGCTGGCGGAGACGGTGGCCGCGGCCGGAGGACAAGCGCTGGGAAAATTGGCTACCATCACTGCCGCCGCGGCGTTTCCGCTGCGCTTGATCCAGCCGCAGCGAGTGGTGGCCGAGCGCGTGGCCCTGGTGGGCGACGCCGCTCACACCGTGCATCCCCTGGCTGGCCAGGGGGTGAACCTGGGTTTTCAGGACGCTGAGCAATTGGCGGCCTTGCTGGCCGGCGAGCGCGACGCCGGAGACTGGATGCTGCTGCGCCGTTATGAGCGCCAGCGGCGCGAAGCGGTGAAAACCATGCAGCTGGGTTGCGATGGACTGTTCCAGCTGTTCCAGGCCAAGGCGCCGGGCTTGCCCTGGCTGCGCAATGCCGGACTGAACCTGACCAATTGCCTGAAGCCTTTGAAGCGGCAATTCGCTCGCCAGGCGATTGGTTATTGAACCTCCTTTCCAAGGATAAAGATTGATGAAGAAAAACTTGAAGTCCCTGGCGCTGGGCGCCTCCCTGATGATGGCGCTGGCCGCTTGCTCGCAGGCCGCCGGCAGCGGCAACGTCGGCGATGTGAAAAAGGCGTTTGAAGGCCGTTTCCCCGGCAAGCCGGTCAAGGCGGTGAGCGCCTCCCCGGTGAAAGGGATTTTCGAGGTGGTGGTGGACAATAAGCAGGTGGTGTACACCAATGCCGACGCCAGCTATCTGTTTGTCGGCGATCTGATCGACGCGGTGAAGAAGGAAAGCCTGACCGAGAAGAAACTGGCCGAGCTGAACAAGGTGGACTTCAAGTCGCTGCCGTTCGAATACGCGCTGAAGGAAGTGCGCGGCAAGGGCGAGCGCAAGCTGGCGGTATTCTCCGATCCGGACTGCCCGTTCTGCAAGAAGCTGGAACGCGAGGGTCTGAAGAACCTGGACAACGTGACCATCTACACCTTCCTCTATCCGCTGACCCAGCTGCATCCGGACGCGATGCGCAAGTCCAAGCAGATCTGGTGCTCGCCCGACAAAGTGGCGGCCTGGTCCGGCTTCATGCGCGACGGCAAGCCGCTGACCGGTCCGGACAATTGCGACACTCCGTTGGAGAAGATTCAGCAGTTGGGCGAGAAACTGGGCATCACCGGCACGCCGGGCCTGATCTTCGCCAATGGCCAGCTGGTGCCGGGCGCGATCGATGCCGAAGACATCGAGAAGCTGCTCAAGGCCAAATAAGCCAGCCGCGCCCCGCGCGACGCCCGCGGCCTGTCCCGACGCCTTCGTGGCGGCGCGGCAGGCCGTTGTCGCGACTGGAGCGCGGCGGTGAGCGCGCGGCCGGGCTGGGGGACGCGCTGGCGCGGCCTGTCCAATGGCGACCGCATCTTGCTGGGCCTGTCGTTTTCCCTGGCCGCGCACGGGCTGGCGATTTTCGCGCCCTGGCCGGTGGGCGGCGCGCACGGCGAGCCGGCCGGCCTGAGCGTGCGCCTGGCCGCAGCGCGGCCCGCGCCCAGGCCGTCGCCGCGCGTGGAGCGGGCCGAGACGCCGCCGGCGTGGAGCGCGCCCGTGGCGGCCGAGGCTTTGCCTCCGACGGAGGCTGAAGCGAAACCGGAGCCGGAACCACAGCCAAGCGCATCGGCGCCTGCCGGCGAGCCGTCGAGCGCGGCGTCGGCGCCGCTGGCCGAGGCCGCCGAGCCGGGGGAGGATGTGCCGCAGCGTCTGGGGCTAGACCTGTATTACCCGGCCAGTCAGCTGGAGCAAGTGGCGACGCCGCTGCGGCCTATCGAGCTGCCGGACCTGTCCTATTTGACTGGGGTGACGATCAGGATAGAACTGCGCGTCTATATCAATGAACAGGGTGGGGTGGATGCGGTGCAATCGTTCAGCGCGCAGCCGGCCGGCAGCGAGCAGGCCTTGATCGAGCGTTTTCGCCATGTCGAATTTTCGCCAGGGCGCAAGGACGGCATCGCGGTGAAGAGCTATAAACGTATTTTGATCCAGTCCGAGCCGGGAGGCGGCGTGGTCTTGCCGCGGCAGCCTGGCCAGCGCTGAGAACCTGTTTACGATCTGCTGCGCGTCGTGAAGCGTTGCACGGTGAGTACCAGCTCAAAATGCTCATGTACCACGTGTACATTCCGCTTTTTCGCTCGTTTTCGCCTTGTCTCGCCTTAGCTCGCGAGATCGTAAACACGTTCTGAGAACCTGGTCAAAGTCTGCTGCGCTCGGTGCGGCGTAGCACGGTGCGTACTGCTTCGAAATGTTCATGTGCCAGTCATGCATTCCGCTTGCTCCGCCGCAACGTCTTGTCTCGCTTAGCTCGCGAGAACGTAAACAGGTGAGGAGCGCGCCAGCGCCCGGGCTGACCGCGGCGCGGGTTCATGGTAAATTCCGCTTTCCGGCATGGTGCCGGTGGCTAACATCTTACCAGGGACATGAAAAGGTCCCGGTTTTCACAAAGGAATTGCCATGTCTGATTTGCAGACGCTGTTCACCCAGGCTCAGGCCGATGTCAAGACCCTGTCCGAGCGCCCGGACAACCAGACGCTGCTGCAGCTGTACGCCTTGTTCAAGCAGGCGACCGAAGGCGACGCCGCCGGCGAGCGTCCGGGCATGATGGATTTCATCAATCGCGCCAAGTTCGATGCCTGGGAAAAGCTGAAGGGCAAGGGCGGCGACGAAGCGATGCAGGAGTACGTGGATGTGGTGAAGCGCCTGCTGGAAGACTGATCCGGCGGTTCGGACCCCGGCCGCCCTGGCGGACTGCCCGTCGGGCGGCTCCGCCTGCGGCGCGGCAAACCGGCACCGGCAGCGCGTGCCGATTTTTTTTAGTTGTCCGTCGCGGTTCGCCGCGACGCAGCGCGTGGCGCTAGGGTTTTTCAATCAATGAAGCGTTTGCCAAGATGAAGAAAGTCTTTTGCTTGCTGGTTTTCGCGCTGCTGGCGCAAGCATGCCGGGCGGGCGACGACCCGGTGCTGCTGGTGGTGTCGGGCAAAATCAGCCATTACACCGATCCGGCGCGCGGGGTGTATGAATTCCGCGAAAGCGCACTGATGGCCTTGCCGCAGACCTCGCTGGTCACCGCCACCAGCTGGACGCCCAAGGCCACCTTCAGCGGGCCATTGGTGCGCGACATTCTCAACAAGGTGGGCGCTTACGGGCATCAGGCCCAGTTCGTCGCCCTCAATGACTACACCTATTCGATCCCTGTCAGCGAACTGGTCAAGTACCGCGCCATCCTGGCGCGCCGCTTCAATCAACAGCCGATGAACGTGGCCCGTTACGGCCCGCTGTGGTTGATGTATCCATTGGAGCAGATGCCGGATTCGGCCAAGGGGCCGGCGCTGGACGCCAAGTTGATCTGGCAGATCGATGGCCTGGTGGTGAACTGATGGACAAGCAAGATCGGGCGCAGGAAGGCGCCAAGTCGGCCTGGGTCGGACGTCTGCGGCAGCTGGCATCCGGCTGGGGCGGCTGGCCGGAAGGCCGGCGCATGCTGTGGGTGGGCCTGCTGGTGCTGATCACCGCCGCCGGCGGCATGTATTACAGCATCAGCCAGGTGGGCAAGGGCAATTCGGTGGCCAATAGCAGCGAAGACCTGTATTGGTCGGTGGCGCAATTCCAGTTGGAGATGGAGCGCGCCAAGTCTGCGCTGGTGGCTTTCCAGGCCGGCCGCATCAATAACGAGGAATTGACCCGACGGCTGGAGGTGGCCAGCAGCCGCTTCCACGTATTCTCTGAACCGGCGCCGGTGCGCGTGCAGATGCTGCTGCGTCAGGTGAAGGGTTTCGACACCCTGGTGGCGGATTATCAGCAACTGTTCACCGATCCGGGCTTCGGCCATCCGTCGCCGGCTGCGGTGCCGGCGCTGCTGGAGCGCATCGATCTGCTGCGGCCGCAACTGATGGCCTTCGCCGTGGAGGCGCGGGTGGCCGAGGTCAAGAGCCGCACCGAGCGCCTGGAGGACCTGGACCGCCAGCGCAGCAATGTGCTCTATCTGCAATCAGTGTTGTGGGGCGTGATCTGCGCGGTGATCCTGCTGTTGTCGCGCTACAGCTCGGTCAAGCGTCTGGCCAGCGCCAAGCAGGCCTTGCTGGAGAAGGAACAGTCCGCGCATCAGGCCACGGTGGCGATGGAGCTGGACCGCACCACCTTCCTGGCCACGCTGAGCCACGAGATCCGCTCGCCGCTGCAATCGATGCAGGTGTGCATCGAATTGCTGGAGCCGGTGGCGGATGGCGACAAGACGGCACGCACCGCGGTGCAGCGCCTGAAGACCAGCGTGTCGCATCTGTCGGCCCAGGTGCACGACATCATGGACATCAGCGCCATCCGCAATATGAAGCTGCGGATGAATCCGCAGCCTATGCCGCTGGCCGAGGTGCTGCAAGCCACCATGGACGTGATGCGGCCGCTGGCCGACGCCAAGGGGCTGACCCTGAGCTATCAGGCCGGCCCCTTGCCGGAGAAGGTGCTGCTGGACGAGGTCAGGCTGCGTCAGGTGGTGGGCAATCTGGTGTCCAACGCCATCCGTTACACCGATCAGGGCGGGGTGACGGTCAATGTCAGCTGCCTGCGCGCCACCGGCCACCATGAGCTGATGCTGCAGGTGCGCGACACCGGCATCGGCATTCCGCCGGAGCAGCAGCAGCGCATCTTCCAGCCCTTCATCCAGGGCAAGCACCGCCGCGCAGGCAGCTGCGGCCTGGGCCTGTCCATCGTCAAGGAACTGGTCAATCTGTTTGGCGGTTGCATCGAACTGGACAGCGCCGAGGGCCAGGGCTCCTGCTTCACGGTGCGGTTGCCGGTGCAGACGCTGGACGCGCCCGGCCCGCAATCGGTATTGATCGTCGACGACGACGCCGATATCCGTGACACCCTGGCGGAGCTGCTGCAGCGCGACGGCTATCAGGTGGCCACCGCGGAGACGGCGGCGCTGGCCGAGCAGGCGCTGGAGCGGGCCGATTTCGACACCGTGTTGCTGGACATGCACCTGGGCGCGGACAGCGGCTATCAGGTGGCGGAGCAGGCCTGGAACGGTCAGCGCGGCGCGCACACCTCCATCGTCGGCATGAGCGCCTACCCGGAAGCCTTCCAGGACCCGCGCGCGCGGCGTTTCGCCGGCATCCTGGCCAAGCCCTTCGACGCCGGCCAGCTGCGGCGCATGCTGGAGGCGGTGACCAAGCGCGGCTGAACGCGGCGGAGCATGGCCGGAATGAAAAAAAGCCCTGGGGATCCAGGGCTTTTTCATGTCGCGTGGCGGCTGGAGCCGGTCTGTTCAGACTTCCAGGTCGTGGGCCGCGGTCACCACATTGGTGATCTGCAGCGCCAGGATGGAACCCGGCGTCGGCTTGCCGATGTAGTAGACGCCCTGGATGCGCAAGGCCTGCTGCAAGGCGGATTCGTATTCTTCCGCGTGGCCGGTCAGCACGATGATGGGCACGGTGGCCGAGCGCTGGCGTATGGTTTCTATCACCTTCATGCAATCGTCGTCGCCCAGCACCCAGTCCAGCACGAAGGCGTCGAACTCTTCGTTCGGCAGCGCGGCCAGCAGTTCGGATGGCGATTCATAGGGCAGGGCGAACAGGCCCTGGCGCACCAGCACCGCGGCCAGGATGTCGGCGTCCATATCGTCCAGCACCGCCACCAGCAGGCGCTTGTTATTGGCGCGCTTGGGCGGCTGCACCGCCAGGTAAGTGACTTCGTGGCCGTTGATGCAGCGGTCGTGGCTGCCCGGATACACGTGCCAGCTGTCGCCCTGGCGGCGCGCCAGCAACAGCGGGGAGATCGAATCGTCCTGCACCACGTCGCCCAGCTGTATCCAGCAATGGGCTTCCTCGGTGTGGTCGGTCAGGTGCAGGATGGCCGGGATCAGATCGGCGTCCGGCACCCGCACCGGCCGGCGGTTGTCCTGCGACACCAGCAGTTCCGAAGTGGGGAGGCCCAGGTATTGCGCCAGCTTTTCCAACTGGCCCAGCTGCCATTGGCTGCTGCCGTTGAGCTTGCGGTAGGTTTGCGACGCGCTCAGGCCCAGCACTTCCTCGATCAAGCTGACCTGCTGCGATTCCGCCAGGCCGCGCTGTTCCAGATGGGTCCGGATATTGGCATTGATGATTTCAGTCGTTGGCTTATTCTGTGTCATTTGCATGTCTTCTAAGTAGGGCGACTATTCGGGGTCGTTTCTTATTCGCCATCAAGCAAACCCTTGATGCTGCGCTGACTTGCGGCGCGGGAGGTACTGTCCGCGTCAGCGCGCCTTGCCTCAGGTTCTCTGCCAGGTTTGCTTGGCGGCTCTTATCTGCGCGCGTCCCGGGCAATGGACGGGCGCTTTTTATGTCTTGTTCAATGATTATCGCTGCCGGCGCACGGGCGGCGGGTGGCCTTCCGGGCAGGGCCGGGGCTTGCCGGTTGCGGCATGCTATCTGGGTACGAAATCATTGCCAGGCTGTCAGCCGATTATTAGTCAAAATTTGCAAAATGTGCGAAAAATTTTCGCTTAAAACGCAAAAAAGGCTTCCATTCTAGATTCATGCATACAGCTTGAAACCTGTTCCTTGGTACAGAGTCTTTGCTGCGCGAGATAAATGGATGGATGCGTCTGAAGAGTGAATTGTACTTAATGCGATGATTGCTTTGAGGAAATCTCTATGTGTCGGTAAAGCGGGCGGGTGCCGGCGGCGAGGAGGCAAGAGGAGAAGGGCTTCGCATCCAATGCGAAACCAGTCCCGGCGCGGCCGCGCCGGGACGAAGCGGGCTAAGAACCTGTTCAAAGTCTCGCGAGCAAGAGCGAGACCAGGCGTTGCGGCTGAGAAAGCGGAATGTACCCGTGGTACATGAGCATTTTGAGCTCGTACTCACCGTGAACGCTTCGCGACGCGCAGCAGATCATGAACAGGTTCTTAGCCCAGGGTGCCGGTCAGGCTGACCTCGCGCGTCTCCGGCACCTCGTTGTAGGACAGCACGTGCAGGCCGGGCGCGAACAAGCGCGCGTAGCGCGCCAGCAACGGGCGGATCTGCGGCATCACCAGCAGGATGGGCGCGTGGCCCAGCTGTTTCATCTGGTCGCGCACCACCGGCATATTCGCCTGCAACTGCTGCAGCACATTGGGGTCGATGGGGAAGCTGTCCAGCTGAGGCTTGCCGGTTTGCTGCGCCTGGCTCAGCGCGCCCAGCAGCAGGTTTTCCAGATCGGCGGACAGATTGAAGGCCTTCATTTCGCCGCGCGGCCCCAGGATGGATTGCACGATCTGGCGTTTCAGCGCGCAGCGCACCTCGGCCGCCAGCATGATGGGGTCCTTGCTGCTCTCGCTGGCGTCCAATAGCGCGTTGGCGATGGGGACGATGTCCTTCAGCGACACATTGTCGGTCAGTAGCTGGCGGTAGGCCTTGAGCTGCAGCGGCGCCGGCAGCGCCTGGTTCAGCGCGGAGGCGAGCTTGGGCGCCAGTGCCGACAGCCGTTCGCCCAGCGCGGTCACGTCGTCGTGGCGGAACAGTTCGGCCAGGTGCTCGCGCATCACCTTGTTCAGATGGGTGGCCACCACGCTGGCGCAGTCCACCACCTGGTAACCCAGGCCCAAGGCCTTGCTCTTGTCCTCGGGCTGGATCCAGGTCACCGGCATCGCATAGGCCGGGTCCACGCCGGGCATGCCGTCCACCTCGCCGTACAGCTCCGGCGACGGGATCGCCATCAAGCGGTCGGCGTAGACCTCGCCCTCGGCCACGGTGTTGCCGCTGAGCAGGATGGCGTATTGCGAGGGCTTTAGGCGCAAGTCGTCGCGCAGGCTCACCGTCGGCATCAGCACGCCCAGGCTTTCGCTCAGGCTCTGGCGCACGCCGCGCACGCGCTTGGCCAGCGGCGCGCCCTGACTCTTGTCCAGCAGCGACACCAGCTTGTAGCCCAGATTGATGCCCAGGGTGTCGACATAGGGCAGCGCGCCCCATTCCAGTTCGATGTCGGCGTCGCCGGCCAGCGCGCTTTTCGCCAGCGCCGGGTCCGGCTGGTTCGGCAGCGTCTGCTGGCGCTGGTGCAGCCGCCAGGCGACGAAGCCCAGCAGCAGCGCGAAGCCGAGGAAGGTGGGCCAGGGCATGCCGGGGATGGCGGCAAGCACCAGCATCATGCCGGCGGCGCTCATCAGCACGGTGGGGGAGGCCAGCATCTGCTTGCCCACTTGCTCCTGCATGTCGCCGTCGTCGCTGATGCGGGTGACGATGATGGCGGCGGCGGCGGACAGCAGCAGGGCCGGAATCTGCGCGACCAGGCCGTCGCCTATGGTCATCAGCGCGTACTGGCGGAAGGCGTCGCCGGCGGACAGGCCGTGCATCAGCGCGCCGATGGCCACGCCGCCGAACAGATTGATGATCAGGATCAGGATGCCGGCGATGGCGTCGCCGCGCACGAATTTGGACGCGCCGTCCATCGCGCCGTAGAAATCGGCCTCGGTGGCGATGTCGCGGCGGCGCTGCTGCGCCTGCTCCTGGTTGATCAGGCCGGCATTGAGGTCGGCGTCGATGGCCATCTGCTTGCCGGGCAGCGCGTCCAGGGTGAAGCGGGCGGACACTTCCGAGATCCGTTCCGCGCCTTTGGTCACCACCATGAAGTTGATGATCATCAGGATGACGAACACCACCATGCCGACGACGAAGTTGCCGCCTATCACCACTTGGCCGAAGGCCTCGATCACCCGGCCGGCGGCGTGGGTGCCCTCATGGCCGTGCAGCAGCACCACCCGGGTGGACGCCACGTTCAGCGACAAGCGCAGCAGGGTGGTGGCCAGGATGATGGTGGGGAAGGCGGAGAAGTCCAGCGGCCGCTTGGCGGAGACGCTGACCAGGATGACGATGATGGCCAGCACGATGTTGAAGGTGAACAGCATGTCCAGCGCCAGCGGCGGCAAGGGCAGCATCACCATGGCCAGTATGGCCAGCAAAAACAGCGGGGCGGCGATCTTGTGGCGGCCGATGTCGGCCAGCAGTCTAGTGAAAGCGTTCATGATGCGGTTCTGGGATCGGCCATGTCGCGCGGGATCGGCAAATCGTCCGGCAGCCGCGGCTGGCTGCGACGCGATCCGTTGCGGAAGGCCTTGAGTTGCATGACATAGGTCAGGACTTGCGCCACCGCTCGGTACAGCGGCGCGGGAATTTGCTGGTTGACCTGGGTGGTGTGGTAGACGGCGCGCGCCAGCGGCGGCAGCGGCACGACGTCCACCTGGTGCTCCTGAGCCACCTGGCGGATGTAGAGCGCCATCTCGTCCAGGCCCTTGGCGATGATGAACGGCGCCTCGGCGCGCTCCTCATCGTATTTCAACGCCACCGCGTAGTGCTCGGGGTTGACGATGACCACGTCGGCGGTGGGCACCGCCTTGCGCACGCCGCGCTGGGCCATCTGCATCTGGATCTGGCGGATGCGCTGCTTGATCTCCGGCCGGCCCTCGGTGCTCTTGTACTCTTCCTTGATCTCCTGCTTGCTCATCTTCTGCTGCTTCATGAACAGCAAGATCTGCAAGGGCAGGTCGATAAGCGCGAACAGCATGAACACCGCGGTCAGGCTCAGCAGCGCGTTGATCAGCAATTCGGCGCTGCCGGCGAGAGCGGTGGCGAAGGGCGCGCCCTGCAAGGCGAAGAAATCCTCCAGCGCGCTCTGGCTCAGCCGGTACAGCACCCAGCCCAGCAGCAAGGCCTTGGCGATGGATTTGCCGATCTCGCTGGCGTGGCGCGCCGAGGCGATGCGGCCGAAGTGGGCCAGCGGGTTGAAGCGCTCCAGCTTGGGCTGCAGATGGTTGAGGCTGAACACCCAGCCGCCGGGATAGAGGGATACCACGATCACGCACAGCGGAATCACCGCCAGCGGCAGCACCATCTTGACCAGCAGCAGCAAGGTGCCGCCAAACAGCTTGGACCAGCTATTGTCCAGCGCGCCGTTGCCGGCGAGCGGGGCGAAAGCCAGCGCGAACAGCTGGCGGAACTCGTCCAGCCACTGCGGCATCAGCCAGAACGCCAGCTTCAGCGCCAGCAGCAGGCCCAGCGCGGCGGCCAGATCGCGCGAGCGCGGCACCTGGCCCTGCTTGCGGGCCTGCCGCAGCTTGTGCGGCGTGGCCTTTTCGGTTTTATCGCCGCCGCGCCCCTCAGCCATGGCCGGCCCTCAGCATGCCGCCCAGCAGGCGCAGCATCTGTTCATTCAGGTTCAGGTATTGCTGCGGGATGAAGCGGGCGATCAGGCCCAGCGTGCCCAGGCCGAACAGGGTGATCAGCGGGAAGCCCAGCGAGAACAGGTTCAGCGACGGCGCCACCCGGTTGATCATGCCGATGCCGGCCTGCACCACGAAGGTGGCGAACACCGCCGGCAGCGCCAGCAGCATGGCGGCGGACAAGACCCAGGCCACGCCGCCGGCTAACATGGACAGCGAGGCGGCCGGCACGCCGCCGCCCACCGGCCAGGCCTGGAAGCTGGCGTAAACCACCTGGATCAGCAGCAAATGGCCGTCCAGCGCGAAGAACACCATGGCGCCCAGCAGATAGAGCAGGCTGGACACCACATCGGATGAGTTGCCGTTGCCGGGGTCGTTCATCACCGCCATCGACAGCGCCATCTGCGAGGACACCAGGAAGCCGAGCACGGCCAGCACCGCCAGCACCAGCTGGAAGGCGAGGCCGAAGATCAGGCCTATCACCGCTTGCTCGATGCTGGCGGCGACGCCGGCCAGCGAGAACAGGTCCAGCTTGGGCAGCGGCAGGGTGGCCGGCAGCGTGGCGGCGGACAGCGCCAGCGCCAGGCCGATGCGCACCCGCACCGGCACCATGCCCTCGCCGATGAAGGGCGCGACGCTGAAGGCGGCCATCAGCCGGCAAAACGGCCACCAGAACGCCGGGATCAGGTCCAACAGCTGGGCGTAGAGGCCGGTCACGGCTATCCGACCAGGCCGGCGGCGCGCTGGAACATCGCCACGCAGAAGTCCATCAGGAAGCCGGTGATCCAGTGGCCGGCGACGGCGATGGTCAGCAGGGTCACCAGCAGCCGCGGCAGGAAGGACAGCGTTTGCTCGTTGATCTGGGTGGCGGCCTGGATCAGGCTGACGATGACGCCGACGATCAGGCTGGGCAGGATCAGCAGCACCACCAGGGTGACGACGACGCGCAGGCTGTCGTTGACGATGTCGACGGCAATGTCGGGAGTGAGCATAAACGCCTGTTAGTTAGTCAAGATGATCAATGAGCCACGGAAGCGTAAAAAACTTTTTTAGCCACAGAAGCACACGGAAGACACGGACAAATTCAGAAAAACACAAAATTCTTTGTCATAGATGTCCGCCGTGGCATAGGGAATAGCGCTTTTCGAAGCGCCGAACATAAGGCGTACACAACACAGGCATGGAGTCATTGATTTTGAATTTTCCGTGTTTTCCGTGTGCTTCCGTGGCAAAAAAATTTGTGCTCAATTCAATACGCCTGTATCGAGGTGACCAGGGTGTTCACCGTCAGCGACCAGCCGTCCACCAGCACGAACAGCAGCAGCTTGAGCGGCAGCGAAATCACCAGCGGCGACAGCATCATCATGCCCATCGCCATCAGCACGCTGGACACCACCAGGTCTATCACCAGGAAGGGAATGAACAGCATGCAGCCGATCTGGAACGCGGTCTTCAATTCCGACAGCACGAAGGCCGCGAGCTTGACCGCGAAGGCGTGCTCCTGCGGATTGCTGATCTTTTCCTCGCCGGAGAGCCTGGCGATCTGCGCCAGCGCGGTCTTGCTGGTCTGCGCCAGCATGAAGCGGCTGATTGGCTTCTGCGCGATTTCCAGCGCCTGCTGCATGGTGATCTTGTCCTGATCGAAGGGCTGCAGCGCCTGGTTCCACACCTCCAGGCCCACTGGCCGCATCACCAGCAGGGTCAGGATCAGCGCCACCCCGGTGACGATGCGGTTGGGCAGGCCCTGCTGCAGGCCCAGCGCCTGGCGCAGCAGGGACAGCACGATGACGAAGCGGGTGAAGCTGGTCATCATCAGCACCAGCACGGGCAAGAGCCCGAGCAGGGTCATCAGGATCAGGATCTGGGTCTTGATGGTAAAGTCCACCGGCGTGCCGCCGGCATTGGCCGACAGCAGCTTCAGCGGCTCGGCCTGACAGGCGGCGGCCAGCGCCCAAAGCCCTGTAGCGAGCAAGCTGGGTCGCAGCAGGGGGCGCAGCTTCTTCAAGAGTTCCATCAGGCCAGGCTGTCCAGTTCCAGGTCGTTCAGCTCCACCACCCGCAGGCCGTAGTTCTCGCCGGCCACCACCACCTCGCCGCGGCCGATCACGGTGCCGTTGACCTTGATGTCCAGCGGTTCGCCGGCCAGCTTGTCCAGTTCCACCACCGAGCCGTTCTCGATATTGACCAGATCGGCCAGCGAGATGTCGGCGCCGCCCACTTCCAGCGTCAGCCGCACCGGGATCTTGCGCAGGAACTGGGTCATGTCGCGCGGCTGCCGGCGCGGAGCGGCGGCGTCGTCCGCCGGTTTGCCGTCCAGCGCGTCCAGGCCGTCCAGCACGCCGCCCAGGTCGAAATCGTCGTTCAAGTCCATGCTAAATCCTTCTTGTTCTGTGTTTGTAGAGTCATTCGCTGGCGACAAAACCGGTCAGGCACAGCTTGCCGTGCTGTTCGGCCACATCGGCGTCGAACAGCCGCGAGGCGCCGACCAGCACTTCGCTCCTGGCCTGCAGCGTCACCGGCAGCACGCTGCCGGGGCGCAAGTCCATGATGTCGCCCAAGGCCATTTCGCGGTCCAGCAGCCGCGCTTGCAGCCGCACGCGCAGCCGCTCGCGGAAGGTGTCCGCCGGCGCCGCCTGGGCATCGGCGCTGTCGCGGCGGCCGGACAGGTTTTTCAGCAGCCGCTCGAAGCAAGTGGCGTCCAATTGCAGGCACAGCGCGCCGATGGCGTGCTCGCCGTCGCCGATGTCCAGGCGGATCTCCCAGACCCCAGTGCCGGGCGGCACGAAGGGCAGTTGCGCGCAGTCGGCCGGGCCGGGCGGCAGGCCGCCGGCCTGGCGGTCCAGCCGCAAAATGCATTGCAGCAGGCGCGGCAGCAGCCGTTCCGCCAGGCTGCGCGCCAGACGGCGCTCGGTTTCGGTCTCCGCTGGCACGGCGTCGGCGTCCGCCTGCGCCGCCGGCGCGCCGAAGCGGTAATCCAGCAAGCGCAGCAATAAGGGCCGTTCGATATGGCTGCCCAACTGGCAGCCGTCCAGCGCGTGCCACAGCCAGCGGCGCTCGTCGGCGGCCGGCTGTGCCTGCTGCAGCGCGCGGATGTGGAAATGCGCGTGGTAGCGGCGGTTCAGTTCCTGCCGCAGGAAATCCGCCAGCTCTTCTTGCAGGGCTTTGCCGAACACGGGCAGCAGGTGGAACGGCCGTCCCAGCGTGCGCAGGTCGAGAGCCGGCAGTTGGGCGCCGTCATGCTGCGAAATGATTCTGGCTCTTGGCATCTCGATACTCGGTGATGGGGTGGGCGTGGCGCCGCCGGCTTCAGCGCGCCCGGCCGGCGCGCGCGGGCGACGGCAGGGGCGCGGCGCTTAAACCGCGGCGGCCTGGTGTTCATCAAGGCCGGCCGGCCCTCTGCGGCGTCGAGTGCGAATTGTACTAAGCGGTACTAAATTCGCGGCTCGCGGACGGAGGCAAACGGCAGGCTAAACCTTATGGAGTGTGCATCTTACTGGCTGCCGCCGCTGGGTAAAGGGGGAAAATTCACGTCAGACTTTGTGAAAATTCACGGCGGTTGGTTTAAGCATAAAGTTTAAAATCGCCGCTCGTATCCTGGCGTCAGGATGATGGCATGGTCATGCCGCTCATCTCGGGGCTGCCGCTTCGATACGCTCGTTGCCTCTGGGCCGCGGGCCGCAGACGTGAAACCGGCCATGTTTGGCCACTCAATAATAACGGGCTCCGCCCGACAAGGATTTCCGATGGCGACCAACCTGGGTTTGATGATTCATGCCGATCGCCGGCAGATGCTCGGCGAAATGGCCGGGATGGCGCGCAATGCGCCGATCGCGCCGCCGCAGCACAGCGAGGAGCCGGCTTCCGCCGCCAGCTTCTCCGACGCGATGGGCGCCGCCGTCCGCGACGTCGATGCGCAGAACCGCCTGGCTTCCGAAAAAATGGCCGATGTGGACAGCGGCAAGAGCGACGACCTGGTCGGCGCGATGCTGATGAGCCAGGAAGCCAGTCTGTCGTTCTCCATGCTGATGCAAGTGCGCAATAAGGTGGTGGGCGCGGTGGACGACCTGATCAAGATGCAGCTGTAAGCCGCGAGGACCATGCCCGTGTTGAATCGTTTACGCAGCGGCGTCGCGGCCGTGCAAACCCGTCTGGGCGGCCGCTGGCCGGTCTCCGGACAATCCCTGCGCCTGGCGCTGCCCATCGTCGCGCTGGCCATAGGCGTCACCGTGCTGATCAGCCTGTGGCTGTGGCGCGACGACGCCAGCTACAAGCCGGTGTTCGGCGCCCAGGAAAAAGTGGTGGCCGCCGACATGATGGCGGTGCTGGACGCCGAGAAAATTCCCTATCGCATCCATCCGCAAACCGGCCAGGTGCTGGTGCCGGACAGCCAGCTGGGTCGCGTGCGCATGCAGTTGGCGGCGAAGGGCGTGGTGGCGCAGCTGCCGTCCGGCCTGGAGCTGCTGGACAAGAACGACCCATTGGGCGTCAGCCAGTTCGTGCAGGACGTGCGCTTCCGTCGCGGCCTGGAAGGCGAGCTGGTGCAAAGCATCCTGGCCTTGGACCCGGTGTCCGCCGCGCGGGTGCATCTGTCGCTGCCGCGCGCCACGTCCTTTGTCGGCGCCGCCAACGACAAGGGTTCGGCCTCGGTGGTGGTCACCCTCAAGCCCGGCCAGCAGCTGAACAACGAGCAAGTGGCCGCGGTGATCAAGCTGGTGGCTGGCAGCGTGTCCACGCTGTCGCCGTCCCAGGTCACCCTGGTGGACCAGGCCGGCAATCTGCTGTCCTCGCGCGTCGATCTGAGCGACGACGGCATGCTGGGCGGCAATGAGAGCGACGCCGCGCGCCGCTTCCGCGAGGAAGCGCTGCAAAACGTGCGCGATCTGCTGACCCCGGTGCTGGGCAAGGACAATTTCAAGGTCAGCGTCACCGCCGACGTCGACAACGACCGCGTAGAGGAAACCCGCGAGAAATACGGCGAGGCGCCCAAGGTCACCAACGAGGCCTCGCGCGAGGAAACCTCCACCGAGAAAATGGCGCTGGGCGTGCCCGGTTCCTTGAGTAACCGGCCGATCAACACCGACGCTTCCGGCGCGGCCTCGGAAAAGGCCGGCAACAGCAAGAACGCCGTCACTCGCCAATACGCCTACGACCGCAGCGTCACCCAGATCAAGAAAGCGCGCGGCACGCTGCGCCGCCTGAGCGTGGCCGTGGTGCTGAACCAGTCCGCCGCGCCGAGCAAGGGCGGCTGGAAGCCGGCCGAGCTGGCCAATGTCGACAAGGTGCTGCGCAACGGCCTAGGCATCCACGCCGAACGCGGCGACACCCTGGCGGTGTCCACGCTCAACTTCTCCGCGCTGTCCGAGCCGGAGCCGATCTGGATGCAGCAAGACACCTGGTTCGAAGCCGCGCGCTGGACCGTCTACGCCTTCGGCCTGCTGCTGGCCTACCTGCTGCTGGCGCGTCCGCTGCTGAAGATGCTGCGCCAGCTCACCGACCGCCAGCTGCGCGAATACCAGCAGCCGGAAGCGCTGGAACTCAAGCCCGATCCGCTGATGGACGGCGCCGATCTGCGCGCCGCGCGCCAGGCGCAGCTGTCCGCCGCGCCGCAGCCGGCGGCGCTGGCCGCCGCGGCCGGCGCCGGCGCCAGCCCGGTGGTGCCGCTGCTGGAAAACTACGATCTGCCGCCGGCCGGCTCCAGCGTCGACGTTCTGGTCGACCACCTGAAGGGCCTGGCCGCCAAAGAGCCGGAACGCGTCGCCGAAGTCGTCAAACAATGGGTGCAGAAGAATGGACGAAACCAATAACGCGCTAGCGCCGGCGATGACGCCGGCCGCAGCAGCAGCAGCGCCCGCCGCCGAGGCAATGAACACGATAGAACAGGCCGCCGTGCTCTTGCTGTGCATGGGCGAGGAGCCGGCCGCCGCCGTGCTGCGCTGCCTGAGCCGCGAGGAACTGCTGCAAGTGACCCAGGCTATGTCCGGCATGAGCGGCATCAAGGTGGACGCGGTCAAGACCACGATACAGAAATTCTTCGACGAATACCGCGAGCAGAGCGGGGTGCACGGCGCCAGCCGCGCCTTCCTCAAGCGCTCGCTGGACCTGGCGCTGGGCAGCGACATCGCCAACAGCGTGCTGGACACCATTTACGGCGACGCCATCCGTCCCAAGATGGCGCGGCTGCAATGGGTGTCGCCGCAATGGCTGGCGGACCGCATCGCCGGCGAGCACGTGCGCATGCAGGCGGTGTTCCTCGCCTTCCTGCCGCCGGCGCTGGCCGGCCAGGTGGTGGACGCGCTGCCGGCGGACAGCCGCGACAGCGTGCTGGTCAATGTGGCCCGGCTCAAGGACGTGGACCGCGAGCTGCTGGAAGAACTGGAAGAGCTGGTCAACCGCTGCCTGGAAAGCCTGCACACCCAGAGCACCGCGGTGGAAGGCATGCAGCAGACCGCCGACATCATCAACCGGCTGCCGGGCGACCGCCAGCGCATGATGGAGCTGCTGCGCGCCCACGACCCGGACATCGTCGAAGAAATCGAAACCCGCATGTACGACTTCTTCATCCTGTCGCGCCAGACCGAAGCGGTGCTGATGCGCATCAGCGAAGACATCGCGCTGGAACAATGGGCGATCGCGCTCAAGGGCGCCGAGCCGGCGGTGCGCGAAGCCATCGTCCAGACCATGCCGCGCCGTCAGGCGCAGAACTTCGACGCGATGATGCGCCGCTCCGGACCGGTGCCGCTCAGCCGCGTCGAAGAAGTGCGCGCCGACATCATGGCCCAGGTCAAACAGCTGGCCCAGGCCGGCGAAATCGATCTGCAGCTATTCCCCGAGGAAGTGGTCGAGTGAAGGCCTGGCGACCATTCCGCTTTCCGCCGCTGATCCACAGCGCGCTGGAACAGCCGCTGGACGGCCAGGACGCCGCCCAGATCCAGGCTTCCGCCGCCGACGGCTTCCGCCAGGGCATGGATGCCGGTTACAACGAAGGTCTGGCCAGCGGCGAAGCCGCCGGCCGCGACGCCGGCTATGCCGCGGGCCTGGAGCAGGGCCGCCAGGAAGGGCTGGCGACGGCGCGCCGCGACGCCCAGGCCGGCCTGGCCGACCTCGGCCGCCCGCTGGAAGCGGCGCTGGCCGAGCTGCGCCGCGTCAGCGAGGAATACCAGGCGGCGATGCGCGACGAAGTGGTGGAGCTGGTGGCCAAGGTGGCGCGCCAGGTGATCCGCTGCGAACTGGCGCTCAAGCCGGTGCAGATCCTGGACCTGGTGGACGAAACCCTGGCCGCCTTGCCGCCGGGCCAATACCAGCAGGACGAAGTGGAAATCCTGCTCAACGCCGAGGAATGCCAGCGTATTCGAGAGCTGGCGCCGGAGCGCGCCGCGCGCTGGCGCCTGGTGGCGGACCCGCAGCTGCCGCACGGCGAATGCCGGATCCGCACGCCGGAATCCGAAGCCGACGCCGGCTGTCAGCAGCGGCTGGAGGCCTGCATCGCCACGGTGCGCGAACAATTGCAAAGCGACGCCGTCACGCCGGCGGCGGAACAGGCGGAGGCTTAAGCCATGCTGCGTCAGGCGCTGGGACGACTGGAACTGCCCGAGGTGCCGGTGGCCACCGTCAGCGGCCGCCTGGTGGGCGCGTCCGGCCTGTTGCTGGAAAGCGTCGGCTGTCCGCTGGAAACCGGGCAGCGCTGCGTGATCGAAACCACCGGCGGCGGCTGGCTGCAAGCCCAGGTGGTGGGTTTCAAGCGCGAAGTCTCCTACCTGATGCCGTTCAAGAAGCCGGTGGGCTTGAGCACCGGCGCGCGGGTGCTGCCCGCCGCGGACAGCGGCGGCCTGATGATAGGGCCGTCCTGGCTCGGCCGCATCGTCAACGGCCTGGGCGAGCCGCTGGACGGGCTGGGCCGCCTCGGCGGCGAGCAGCCGCTGGCCGCGCATCCGCCGCAAGTCAATCCCTTGAAAAAACAGCCGGTGTCCGCGCCGCTGGACGTGGGCGTGCGCGCGATCAACAGCCTGCTCACCATAGGCCGCGGCCAGCGCGTCGGCCTGTTCGCCGGTTCCGGCGTCGGCAAGAGCGTATTGCTGGGCATGATCACCCGCCATACCGAGGCCGATGTGGTGGTGGTGGGCCTGATCGGCGAGCGCGGCCGCGAAGTGCGCGAATTCGTCGAACACTCGCTGGGCGCCGAGGGCCTGGCCAAGGCGGTGCTGGTGGTGGCGCCGGCGGACGAATCGCCGCTGATGCGCTTGAAAGCCACTGAACTGACCCACACCATCGCTGCCCATTTCCGCGATCAGGGCCGCAATGTGCTGCTGCTGGTGGATTCGCTGACCCGTTACGCGATGGCGCAGCGCGAAGTGGCGCTGGCGCTGGGCGAGCCGCCGGCCACCCGCGGCTATCCGCCGTCGGTGTTCGGCCTGTTGCCCTCGCTGGCGGAGAGCGCCGGCAACGGCGAGGGCGGCGCCGGCAGCATGAGCGCCATCTACACCGTGCTGGCCGAGGGCGACGATCAGCAAGACCCGGTGGTGGACACCGCGCGCGCCATCCTGGACGGCCATATCGTGCTGTCGCGCGAGCTGGCCGAGCGCGGCCACTATCCGGCGATAGACATCGGCCGCTCGGTCAGCCGCTGCATGAGCCAGCTGACCGCGGCGGAGCACGCCGAGGCGGCGCGCGGCGCGCGCGGCGCCTGGTCGCGCTACCAGGAAGTGCGCAGCCTGATCCCGCTGGGCGGCTATGTGGCCGGTGCCGACGCCGACACCGACCGCGCGGTGCGGCTGATGCCCAGGCTGGAGGCCTTCTTGCGCCAGGGCGCGGTCGAGGCCGCGAGCTATGAAGACAGCCGCAACGGTTTGATGGAGATGCTAGCGACATGAGCCAGCCCGAAGATGTGCGCCGCCTGGGCCTGATGGTCCAATTGCGGCAACAGGATGTGGACCGCCTGCAAAGCGAGGTGGAGCACAAGCGCCAGCTGCAGGAGCGCTACCGCCGCAACATCCTGCGCATGGGAGAGCTGTGCGGCCAGAGCGGCGCCAGCGCCGACGCCGGCCACCCGGCGCTGGCGCGCAACTGCGCCGACTACAAGGGCGCGCTGCTGGGGCTGATGGCCTCGCAGCAGCAGGATCTGCAACTGGCCGAGGCCGACGCCGCGGTCAGCCAGCGCGCGCTGCTGCAAGCCAGCCTGCGCCGCGAAGTGATGGTCCAGGTGCGCGACCAGGCGGCGGAAAGCCTGCTGCGTCTGCGCCTGAAGAAAGAACAGAAGCAAACCGACGAATTGGCCGGGCAAGCCTGGCTGCGCGGGGCGTGATTATTCACGAGGGCTCAAGAAAGGCCTGGCTGCGGTCGCCCTGAACAGTAACTACTGTCCATCTTCCCGCCCGGCCGCCGCTCAGGCCCGCGCACAGCGAAAGGATTTCAAATGGCTATCGATTTCAGCAAGACTCCGCCCTCGGCGCTGGCCCAGAACGCCGCCAGCCTGTATCTGCAAGACGCCCAGAACCAGCTGGACACCCAGAGCAAGGCGGCGCAGGCGCGCGGCGACGCGTTGAGCAAGCTGCAAAAAGCCTTGCAAGACTATCGCAGCGCCTTGTCCGGCATCACCACCAAGAAAAGCCTGGTGGCGATGAACGCCAGCATCAGCCAGGAAGGCTTCGCCAGCGTCAGCGCCAAGGGCAATGCCCAGCCCGGCAACTACTCGCTGTTCATCGAACAAGTGGCCACCGCGCACCAGCTGTCCTTCGGCAGCCTGTCCGGCGCCAAGGCCCAGGCCGGCGACAAGATCACCATCCGCCAGGGCAGCGACAGTTTCGAAGTGGACCTCAACGGCGCCGACCGCGACGGCGACGGCAATTTGTCGCCGTCGGAACTGGCGCTGGCGATCAACCGCGCCAGCGGCAACAGCGGCAAGGTCAACGCCATGGTGCTGAACAACGGCGGCACCAGCCAGCTGGTGATGTCCTCCGGCAAGACCGGCGAGAGCGGCGCCATCTCGCTGGACCTGAGCCAGGTCAGCGACGCCGGCCTCAAGAGCGGTCTCGCCAGCCCCAAGGAACTGACCAAGGGCCAGGACGCCATCGTCTGGCTGGGCAATAAGGACACTGGCGTGCAGATGAAGCAGGCGTCCAACACCTTTGAAAGCATAGACGGCGTCAACCTCACCATCAGCAAGGCGATGAAGACCGGCGACACCCCGTTGCAGCTCAATGTCGCGCGCAACGAGGCCGACACCGTCAGCAATGTGCAGGGCTTCGTCGACAGCTACAACAAGCTGGCCAGCGCGATCACGGATCTGTCCGCGCCGGGCAAGGAAGGCAAGGCCGGCGGCCCCTTCGCCAGCGACTCCGGCATCCGCAGCCTGAAAGACGGCATCAACAGCCTGCTGCGCCAGTCATACGACGGCATCACCCTGAACCAGCTGGGCATCAAGGCCAACCGCGACGGCAGCTTGAGCCTGGACAGCAAGAAGCTGAACGAAACGCTGAAGGACAAGCCGGACGCGCTGGATCGTTTCGTCAACGGCGACAACAAGAACGGCGTGGTCAAGCAAAGCAGCGACTACCTGGACAAATGGCTGAACGGCAGCAGCGGTCTGCTCAAGCTGCGCAAGGATTCCGAGGCGCGCATCCAGAAAGACCTGGACAGCCGCCAGGTGCGGCTGAAGGCCCAGTACGACCAGAGCTACAAGCGCTATCTGACGCAATTCACCCAGTTGCAGAAGATGCAGGAAGACATGCAGAAAACCATGGGCATGCTGTCCTTCTGATTCCGTCGCCGGATTTGCTTGGCCGCACAAAATTCGGCGGGAGGGACGACCTCCCGCCTATTGATTAGAACAGGAGCACGACAACGTGGAATACGACGCCTACCGCAGCTATCACGCGGTCAATCTGGAAGCGCAGACCCACGCCGCCTCGCCGGTGCAATTGGTGCTGGTGCTGTTCGACGGCCTGCTGGAAGAAATGGCGCGCGCGCGCGGCCATCTGGAAAACCAGCGCTATGAGCAAAAGGGCGAGAGCATCAGCAAGTGCATCAACATCCTCAACGGCCTGTCCAGCGCGCTGGACTTCGATTCCGGCGGCGAGGTGGTCACTAATTTGGCGCGGCTTTACGACTACTGCGCCTACCGGCTCTATCACGCCAGCGTCAATCTCGACGTGGCGGCGCTGGACGAGGCCGAACAGCTGCTGATCAAGCTCAAGGGCGGCTGGATAGGCGTGCGGGACCAGCATGAAGCCGCCTGAGCCGGCAGCGCTGGAAGCCGCCATCCGCCGCGCTTGCGCCGAGCGCGACTGGGAACGCCTGGCCGCGCTGGACCAGTTGCTGGCCGAACTGCTGCGCACCCAGCCCCAGTCCTTTGACGCCGCCGCGCGCGCCGCCCTGCGCGCCGCCTACCGCGACGCGCTGGAAGTCTGCCGCGCAGACTCCGCGGAACTACAAGAAAAAATCGCCGCGCTGAGTCATCAGCGCGACGCGCAAATCGCTTACGCCGAAGTCAGCGACTGGAATCAAGCATGAATGTATCTTTGCCTCTCAATCTTCTCGCCGGCGGCGCTCCCGCGCCGGCCGACGCCGCGCCGGCGGACCCGTTGCTGGACCTGAACGCGGCGCAGCCATCCGGCGGCGATTTCGCCAGCGCCTTGCTGGCCAGCCTGACGGATGGGCAGGATGCCGCGCCGGCGATGGATAGCGATAGCGACCTCCCCGCGGGCGACGAGGCCAAGGCCGGAACGCCGGCGCCGCAGCCTGGCGCGCTGGCCGCGCAGCCGCTGCCGCTGATGCCGGCAATGCCGCAGCCGGTGGCCTTGGCGCCGCAGGCCGCCGCGTCGGCCCAGCCCGGCGTGGAAGCGGCCGCGCGCGCCGTCACGGCCGCGCCGCGGCAGAACGTCGAGGCGGAACTGCCGGCGGACGCCTTGTCCGCCGCGCTCAACACCCTGACACCGCTGCCGGCCAAGCCGACCGCGGCCGGCGAGGCCCAGGCCGGCCGCGAGCCGCCGACTCCCGCGCTGCCCGCAGCGCCGGCGCTGGCCGCCATCGCGCCGCAGCAAACGGACAAGGCCGGCGCGCCGCTGCCGGAATGGGCGCCGATCAAACTGCCGGCGCAGCAGCCGGCCAGCTGGGGCGACAAGCTCAGCGCCGCGCTGGGCGAACGCCTGCAAGTGCAAAGCAGCCACGGCATGGACCGCGCGCTGATCCGTCTGGACCCGCCGTCGCTGGGCTCGCTGGAAATCTCCATTCGCCACGAAGCCGGCGCGCTGCAAGTGCAGCTGACCGCCTCGCATGGCGAAGTGGTGCGCCAGTTGCAGGCCATAGGCGATTCGCTGCGCCAGGACCTGTCCAACCGCCAATACACCCAGGTGGCGGTGGAAGTGCGCGAAGGCGCGCCGGGACAGGGCGGCCAGCAGCGTCAGGAGCGCCAGGGGCAGCAGCAGCCGCAACGCGCGCCCGGGCGCGCGCTGGCGGAAGCGGGGCAGGGTGATGGACAAGGCTTCTGGCTGGGCCAGGGCTGAGCGGCGGAAGCACGAGAATGAACCGAAACATCGTAGTGATTTTGATTGTGGCCATCGTGGTGGCGCTGGCCGCCGGCGGCGGTGCCTGGTGGTGGCTGAGTTCGCATGCGCCGCAGGCGGAAGCGGCGCCCAAGCCGGTAGCGCCGGACTCGCGCTTCGTCAGCATGGACAAGGTGATCGTGATGTTGCGCGGCGGGGAATCCGCCACCCGCTTCATGGCGGTGGACCTGGTGTTCCGCAGCAGCGAAAAGCAGGAAGCCGAAGTCAAGGCCCAACTGCCCTTCCTGAAGAGCATCGCCGTGCGCGCGCTGTCGGAACTGCCGGCGGACAAGGCGCTGGCGATGAGCATAGACGATTACCAGCGGCTGCTGGCCAAGGCCTATGCCGGCGGCTTCCTGCGCGAGCGCCGCGACGCGCCGTTCAGCGAAGTGATGGTCAGCAAATTGATCATAGAGTAAGCCCCATGTACGCCAGTTACGCCGAGGCCCCGGCCAGCGCCGGCGGCGAGGCCGAGGCGCTGCGCCAGTATGCCCACCTGGTCAAGCGGGTGGCGCGCCAGCTGTCGTCCCAGGCCGGCGGCGTGTTCGACCGCGAAGACATGGAGCAGGTAGGGCTGATGGCCTTGCTGGAAAGCCTGCGCCGCTACGGCGAGCCGGACGACAAGTTCGCCGGCTTCGCCATTTTGCGCATCCGCGGCGCCATCCTCGACGAATTGCGCCGGCTGGACTGGCGGCCGCGCTCGGTGCGCCAGGAGGCGCACCGCGTGCGCGACGGCCTGCGCCTGCTCAGCCGCAAGCTGGGGCGCGAGCCCAGCGAAGCCGAGGCGATGCAGTTGCTCGGCCTCAGCGCCGAGGCCTACCAGGAAGCGCTGCTGGCCGACAACGCCGAGGCGCTGGCCAGCTTCGACGAATTGATGGCCGCCGGCATGGAGCCGGCGAGCGAGGACAATCCCGAGCAGCGGCTGGTGCTGAAGAGCGCGCTGACGGTGGCGCTGCAAGCGCTTAACCCGCGCGAGCAGCAAGTGATCCAGCTGTATTACGAATTTGAACTGAGCCTCAAGGAGATCGCGGCGGTGCTGGCGCTGACCGAAGCGCGCGTCTGCCAGATCAACAAGAGCGCCCTGAAAAAAATGCAGGCCTGCCTACAAGCGGCCTGAGTCCGAGGAAAGAAAACATGCAGCAATTATTCGGCATTCTGATCGTGCTGGTTTGTGTCTTTGGCGGCTTCATGCTGCATGGCGGCATCCTGTCGGTGATCTGGCAGCCGGTGGAGCTGCTGATCATCTGCGGCGCCGCCGTCGGCGCCATCGTGCTGGGCAATCCCCAGCACGTGCTCACGGAAATGGGCGGCCAGATCAAGCGCGTTGGCATGCGCAAGAAATACGACGCGGAGTTCCAGCGCCAGCTGCTGTTGCTGATGTACGAACTCCTGATCACCGCCAGCCAGGGCCTGAAGGCCTTGGACGAACACGTGGAAGCGCCGCGCCAGAGCGCGCTGTTCAACCGCTACCCGCTGGTGCTGGAAGAACCCAAGCTGCTGGCCTTCATCGTCGACAATTTCCGTTTGATGGCGATGGGCAAGATCAGCGCCCATGAACTGGAGGGCGTGCTGGACCAGGAACTGGACGCCATCCACGAAGAACTGAACCAGCCGTCCAAATCGCTGCACAAGATCGCCGAGGCGATGCCAGGCTTCGGCATCCTGGCCGCGGTGCTGGGCATCGTGATGGCGATGAACAGCGTCAGCCAGGGCGCCACCGCCGGCGAGATCAGCGAGAAAGTGGCCGCCGCCATGGTGGGCACCTTCATCGGTATTTTCTTCTGCTACGGCGTGCTGGACCCGCTGTCCAATATGATGCACCAGCTGGTCAAGCAGGAGCTGTCCAACTACGAATCGGTGAAAGTGGTGCTGACCACCCACGTATCCGGCAAGCCGCCGCTGCTGGCCATCGACGCCGGGCGCCGCCTGGTGCAGCTGAACACCAAACCCAGCTTCTCGCAGCTGGAAACCTGGATCAACACGCTGGAAGGCGTGAACTAAGCGGATGGCGGGCATGGCGAACAAGAATAATCGCGAGCATGAAGCCGCGGTGATCAAGAAGGTGTCGCGCCGCCAGGATTCCGAAGGACACGGTGGCGCCTGGAAAGTGGCGTTCGCCGACTTCGTGCTGGCGCTGATGTGCTTGTTCCTGGTGCTGTGGGTGCTGGCCGCCCGCGACCAGGAAAACCTGCAGCAATTGCTGACCGCCGGCGGCGGCAGCCCCTTGAAGGCCGGCGGCACGCGCAGCATAGAGCATAGCGGCACGCCGCCGGGCAGCCTGATTCCGCGCGATCCGATTCCGGGCCAGCCCACCACCACCACCAAGGCCGACTCCTTGCTGCAAGACAGCAACAAGGTGGCCAAGCAGGCGGCCGATGGCAAGGCGCCGCGCAACCTGGACAGCGTGGCCGATCTGGAAAAGCTGGCTGGCATGCTGGCCAAGATGAGCCGCGACGCCGGCCTGGCCAGCAATCTGCAAACCGTGATCACGCCCTACGGTTTGCGGGTGATGCTGCACGATACCGACAATCAAGGCATGTTCGAGCGCGGCAGCGCCATCGTCGATCCGCGCTTCAAGCGCCTGCTGCACGATATGGGCGATATGTTCGGCCATATCGACAATCAATTGCTGATTGTCGGACACACGGACGCCGCGCAATACCGCACCGCCGGCTTCGGTTCGTTTTCGAACTGGGGCTTGTCCAGCAATCGCGCGATGGCGGCGCGGCTGCATCTGTTGGAAGGCGGCATGAACGCCGCCGGCATCCTGCAAGTGGTGGGCATGGCCGACCGCGCGCCACTGGACGCCGCGCATCCGCTGGCCGCTTATAACCGCCGCATCGAGCTGTTGGTGCTGACCAGCAAGCAGGCGCAGGCGGTGGTGGCGATGTTCGGCACGCCCGGACAGAGCGGGAATCGCGAGACCACTGTTGTAAGTTCGCCACTACAGCAATCCGATCTGAATAGCGCGCTGAAAGATGGCCTAACTCCCCGCTGAACTTTTATTTTTTTGGGTTCAAAACAAAAGCCTGATTCGTTTCAGGCTTTTTTTATGTGTGTTTTTTCACACTTTTGTTAACCGCTAATATTATAATCCGCACCTGATTAATAAAAATTCGAGCGAAAGACTCGGATGATGTTGACAAAAAAAGACGCCAAAAGGCGGCAAACATCTGCGGGAAAGTCGATTCAATCGCAAGACTATCGGGGACGACGTGGTCATGAATGAAAACCACAATATCAAAGCCTTGTTAAAGGGCACTCATCTGTTCGGGCACCTGGACAACGACAAACTGGACAAAGCGCTGGAACTGGCCGACAGCCGCCGCCTGAGCAAGGGCGAAACGCTGTACAGCGAGGGCGACAACGCCAGCGAGGTCTATCTGCTGGCCAGCGGCAGCATGCAAACCTTTGTTTCGGATGGCCTCAGCAAGAAATACATTCTGCAAATCTGCACGCCGGGAGAGCTGATCGGCATGGTCGGCTTCATCGACAGCGGCGAACGCAGCTCCAGCTGCGCGGCGGATGAGGACAGCCATCTGCTGGCCTTCAGCCGCGAGCGCCTGATGCGCCTGTTCGATACCGAGGACGGCCTGCCGCACAGCCCGGAAGCGCGCACCCGCATCATGTGCCACTTGGTGCAAGTGGTGCGCCGCATGTCCACCAAGGCCAAGAACCTGGCGCTGATGGACGTGTACGGTCGCGTGCGCATCCTGATCAACCAGATGCTGGAAGACCAGGACGGCGACGAAATGGTGCTGAAAAAGCAACTGACCCAGCAGGAAATCGCCGACCAGATCGGCTCTTCCCGCGAGATGGTGGCGCGCATCCTGAAGGAACTGGTGTTCGGCCGCTATATCCGTCTGGAAAACCGCCGCATCGTCGTTCTGAAAATGTTACCGGTAAATTTTTAAGTTTTTTTTCAGACTGTCGCCTTGAAAGGTTGAGAGCGGGCCGCGTGCCCGCTCGCAGCGCACAGCCAACACAAGACGGATTCCCAAACTATGCAAATCAACTCGACCTCGTCGCAACGCCGCGAACTGGCCGTTGGCGGCCAAGGCGCCGCGGTGGAAACCCCGACGCGCGCGCCCGCCGCCGCGGCAACGCCCGCCGCGAGCCAGGACATGGCGCCAGCGGTGGCGGAATTGCGCGCGCTGCCGGACATCGATCTCAAGCGGGTGGAAGAAGTGCGCGCCGCCCTGGCGCGCGGCGAAGTGCGTTTCGACGCCGCGCGGCTGGCCGACTTGGTGGAGCAATATCACCGGAGCCGCTGAATGAACCGCGAGCAAGCCTTCAAACAACTGCTGGCCACCGTGCAGCAGGATCTGCAAGGCTACCGCCAGCTGGAGCAATTGCTGGAACAGCAATTCTCCGCCGCGCTGGCGCACCAGACTGAAACCCTGAAGCAATTGGGCGACGATATCGTCGGCCAGTGCGACACGCTGCAAGCCAGCCGCGACCAGCGCCTGCAACTGGCTGGCCGTTTGCTGGGCGACGGCCGCGCCGCCTCCATGGACGCGGTGCTCAAACTGCTGCCGGTCGCCGTCGAGCCGGCCTGCCGCCAGCGCTGGGACGCGCTGGTGGCGCAAATCCGCCAGTGCCAGACCCTGAACCTGCGCAACGGCCAGCTGCTGCAACAGCAGCAGGAACTGATGAACCGCGTGCTGAATGGAGACAGCGATGTTTACTGTGCGCAATGAGGCGCGCGCCGGCGCGGACTTCGACAGCGACGCGATCGCGCTGCCGGCGATGGGCCAGGGGCAGGGCGGCGAACGTTTCGCCGATCAATGGAGCGGCCAGCTGCAAAGCGAGGTGCGCGACTTCATCGAGAACGGCTCGGACAACTGGGCCAGCTTGTCGCCGGAAGGCGCTTGGGCGCGCCAGCGCGTCAACGATGCAACGTTGGGTGGCAGCATGCCCTACGGCGCCGATCAGCAGGCCTTCCTCGACAGCATCGCCCCTTATGCCCAGCAGGCCGCGGCCAAGCTGGGCGTGGCGCCGGAGCTGGTGGCCGCGCACGCGGCGCTGGAGTCCGGCTGGGGCCAGCATCCGCTGACCCGCGCCGATGGCGGCAGCAACCACAATCTGTTCGGCATCAAGGCCGGCAAGGGCTGGCAGGGCGAAGTCAGCCGCGCGCTGACCACCGAGCACCTGGACGGGCGCGATGTGAAGCGCACCGAGAGCTTCCGCGCCTATCCCGGTCTGCAGGACGCCTTCGCCGACTACGCGCAACTGCTGGCCGGCAATCCGCGCTACCGCGGCGCGCTGGGCGTGGGCAGCAATGCCCAGGCCTTCGCCCAGGGGCTGGCCCAGGGTGGCTACGCCACCGATCCAGGCTATGCCGACAAGCTGCAAAAGGTGGCGGCGGGGATACTGGCCCGCAAGAAACCCTAGAACAGGCTGCTGCAAGCAAGAGCCCCTGGACGCTTATCGTCGCAGGGGCTTTTTTGCGCGCAGGGCGCTGGCCGGAAGCGGGCAAGTTGTCATTGATGATATTTAATACCACTTTAATGCCATTTAATTTCGGCATTTACTCCAAACGATTGTTTGAATAACGCTGGAGACATCGCTTGAATCAAGGCGTCGCGCAATTAGCCAATTCAGCGCGTCGGCAATATCTAGAGTATTTATGTTCAAATTAAAAAGTCATTACTCGTATTATTTTGACGGCTCGCCGCTTGGCGCGCCCTTGAGCTCTATCACATTGCCTTCCGGGTCTTGCAGATAGAGGGATGGGCCGTCGCCCTCGGCGCCGTAGCGCTGCTCGGTGACGCCGGCGGCGACACCGTGGCGCGCCAGGTGGGCGCGGATCGCCGCCTCGTCGAAGGGCTCCACCCGGAAGCAGAAGTGATCCAGGTTGCGCCCCTCGGTGCCCGGCGCGCGGCCGCCGGCGCGGCCCAGCGGGCCGTCCACCGGCACCAGGTCCAGCAGGCTGCGGCCGGCGCGCAGTTGCAGCAGACCCAGGTCCTCGCGCCGGCGCTCCACCGGACAGCCCAGCACCTCGCGGTAGAAACGCTCCATGGCCGGCAAGTCCGCTACCCGCAGCACGATGTGGTCCAGTTCTCGAATCGCAATCATGGTTTCTCCTTGGCGCCATCGGAACCGCCGCGTCCCGCGTCGTGTTGGCATGCTAGGGCGGGAATGGTGCAACCAATCCTAATGGCATTTCATTGTGTATTTGTCATGTCGCGGCTGAGGGCGCGGATTGCAAGGCGGCGGCGACATTGGATTTTCCAATGCCACCGATAGCCGCCGTCGCAGCACGGCAGATCGTAAACAGCTTCAGAGCCTGTTCAAAGTCTCGCGAGCAAGGGCGAGACAAGGCGAAAACGAGTGAAAAAGCGGAATGTACACGTGGTACATGAGCATTTTGAGCTGTTTTCAATGCCGTATCGCTGAAGCGCAGCAGACTTTGAACAGGTTCTCAGGCCTTGCTGGTGCGCGCCAGCCCCATGCCGGCGCCAAAAGGTAGCAGCAGCGCGGCGCCGCTCAGCGTCAGCAGGCCGGCGGCGGCGCAGAACCAGGCAATCGGATGCGGCTCGCTGCTCATGCCCAGCAGGAAGGATGCCGAGAAAATGCCCAGGTTCAGCAGGCTGGCGTGATAAGAGTTGAGGGTGCCGCGGTAACGCTCGGACAGAATGCTGAGGCGGGCGTGGTGCAAGGGGCCGGCGCAGCCGTAGCCGAAGGCCCACAGACAGCCGGCCAGCGCTAGCTGCCACAGCGCGGTGAAGGGCAGCAGAAAAGCCAGGATGCCCAGCGCGCCGCACAGCGCCATCGCCGGCAGCGCGGCCTCGCCCCAGCGCCGCTGCAGCGGCACGCCGCACAGATTGCCCAGCATGATCACCAGGCCGAAGCCGCCGGCGAGCAGGCCTCCGGTGGTGGAGCTCAGCGCCAGCTTGCGCGCGGCGACTTCCGCCACCACCGCGCCGAAGCCGGCCACCCAGCCCAGCCACAGATAGCTGGCGCTCAGCCGCCGGCGTGCGCCGGGGGTGTTCCAGGCGCCGGCCAGCGTGGCCAGGAAGCCGTCGTCCGCGGCGGCGTGACCGCCACCGGAGGCAAAGCCGCGCCATACCGCGACCCAGGCCAGCAGGCCGCAGCCGGCCAGCGCGTAATAGCTGGCCTGCCAGCCGGCGGTGTCGGCCAGCCGGCCGCTCAGCGCCGGCGTCAGCACGAAGGCCAGCATCAGGCCGATGAAGACCTGGCCCAGCCGCTTGCCCAATTGCTCGCGCGGCGCCAGATCCGCCACCAGCGCCAACGCATTGGGCTGTATCACCGCCGCGCACAACCCGCTCAGCGCGGACAGCGCGATGGCCGCGGTCAGGGTGGGCGCGGCCGGCATCAAGGCGCAAAACAGGGTGAAACCGAGCAGGCCCCACTGTAGCGGCCGTTTGCGGCCGAAGCGGTCGGACAGCGGTCCGGCCACCAGGGCGAAGGCGCCGTAGCACAGGCCATAGGCGGCGGGCAGATAGGCGATGGCGCTGGAAGCCACGCCGAAATGGCGGCCCATCAAAGCCATCATCGGTCCGGCCGCCACTTCAGCCGAACCGATGATGAACATGCAGCAGAACAGGGTGGCGAGCTGACGGCCGCTCATCGCGCCGCCCGCCCGCGTTCAGAAAAAGTGGATCTCAAGCTTGATGTCCTCGATGTGTTGCCAATCGATTCCGTCCGGCCGGAACGCGTCCGGCGAATAAACGCCGTCGTCGTAGGCGTCGGCCGGGTCGATGGACAGGCCGGCGCAGATGTACTGGCGCAGGTAGTCGCGGTCGCTGGGCACGATGGCGGCCTTGCCGCCGCGCGAAACATCGAGAATATAGTTGATATCGCCGATTTCGTAACGCCGCAGCAATTGGGCCACGTGCTCGAAGCCGATATGGGCCAGCAGATCGGCGGCGAAGCGGTTGGCGCCCACTTCGAAGGAGACCCGGTCCTTGCGGCGCTGTTCGGTCATCGGCGGCGGCTCGTCCAGGCCATTGGACTGGCCGGCGGTTTCGTAATAGTGCAGCGCGGCCTGCACGCCGCGCAGGTCGTAGATATAGGAATAGCGCTCGATATTCTTGCGCTTGGCCGCACAGATGAAGAAGTAATGGCCGAGGCTGTGCAGAATCATGAAGGCGCGGGAGGCTGGCGACACGCCGCGCGAGAACTGGATATCGCGGCCCTTGATGATGGTCTTGATATTGTGCGGGTGCGAGTCGGTCTCGGAATACTGCAATTGGAACAGCTGCTGCAGCCGGTTTTGCAGGCGCTGCAGTTCCTGCGGCGAGATCATCGCCAGCACGCGTTCGATTTCGGCGTCCACATCGTCGTCCAGGGCGATGTCCAGTACGGCTTGATCGTCGATCATGGCAAGACTCCTTGATGATAGGTTTGCGATAAACGGGCGAGCCCGGGGCTTGGATCAAGAGCGTCGCTGACCGGGAAGGACGGATTGGGGCATGCAGGACACGCCTGGGCCGGCACGGGACTCCAAGCCTTTTTATGCATTATGACTTTTATGGGTCGAAGCTTACGCCGGCCAAAAGAACAGTAATCGACCAGAGCGCGCGGCCGTCGAAACGCCGTGAGCTGGATGGCAGTGGCATCGGATCGGACGAGGTTTGTAGGCATCGCCGGCCATATCGCCACTCGGCCTTGGCCGGCGCGGCTACGCGTGCGGGATGAACCGTGTTTGGCTAGCGCATTCGCTCAATGCGCCCTCGGCCTCGACGGCGATGCGGCGGTAAGGGCCGCGGCCTTGACAACGCGGGTGGCTTTGCTTCGTCTTGATGTTTTTTATTTCATTGTCATTCAAAACGGATTCCGGCTTTGTCTGGTTTAGCCGCTCCTGAGCTCGGCGGCCAGCGCGCCGACGCGGGCCAGCGCCGTCAGGTAGCGCTGGTCCAGCGGGTAGCAGCAAGACAGCCGCAGCGCATTGGGATAGCGGCCGCTGGGAGAATACAGCGGGCCGGGCATGATGCTGATTTTCTCGGCGATGGCGGCGTGGAACAGCGCCACCGCGTCTATGCCCTCGGGCAGTTCCACCCAGATCAAAAAGCCGCCGGAGGGCGCGGTGGCGTGGGTGCCCGCCGGGAAATGGCGCGCGATCATGCCGCGCACTTTCTCCACATGGGCGGCGTAGCGCCGCTTCAGCGCGCGCAGGTGGTGATCGTAGCCGCCGGATTCCAGGAAGGCGCCCAGGGTTTCCGCCAGCACCGCCGGTTCCGCCACCGAGGAGGCGAACTTGAGCTGGCGCAGCGCATGGCCGAAGCGGCCGCCCTCCATCCAGCCGATGCGGAAGTCCGGCGCCAGCGTCTTGGTGTAGCTGGAGCAGACGATGACCCAGCCTTCGTCGTCAAAGGCCTTGACCGCTGGGCTCAGGGTGTCGCCGAACTGCAGTTCGGCGTAGAGGGCGTCCTCGATCAGCGGCACCTGGTGGCGGCTGAGCAGCCGCGCCAGCCGCTTTTTCGCCTCCAGCGGCATGGTCGCGCCCAGCGGATTGTGCACATTGGGCATGGCCACCAGGGTGTTGATGCGCTTTTCCGCCAACAACAGCTCCACCGCGTCTATCGACAGGCCGGTTTGCGGATCGGTGGGAATCTCCACCGTCTTCAGGCCCAGGCTGGCGATCAGCGGCAAGAGATTGAAATAGGTCGGCGATTCCAGGCCCACGGTGTCGCCGGGGCGGGTCACCGCGCGCAGCGCCAATTGCAGCGCTTCCATGCAGCCGTGGGTGAGCACGATGTCCTGCGGCTGCAGCGTCATGCCCAGTTCCAGGCCGCGGCGCGCGATCTGGGTGCGCAGCCGCAAGGAGCCCGGGGGCAGCGCGTAGCGGCTGACCATGCCGGGCTGGCGGCGCAGGATCTGGCCCATCAGCCGGCCCAGCTTGCCGCCGGGGTAGAAGTCGCCTCCATGCGGGCAGGCCAGCGCCAGATCGATGTAGTCCTCGTTCTGCTGCGCTTCCAGCACGGTGTCTATCAGTCCCAGCACCTGCGGGCGGGTGGGCGCCGCCGGGCTGCTCAGGGTATCGGACGCGCGCGCCGGCGACGGCAGCCGCGCGCGCACATAGTAGCCGGACTGCGGCCGCGCCTCGACCAGGCCGCGGTCCTCCAGCACCCGGTAGGCGGCCACCACGGTGTTGAGGCTGAGCTGGCGGCTTTGCGAAGTGCGGCGCACCGAGGGCAGCTTGGAGCCGGGCGGCAGCGTGCCGCGCTTGATCGCCAGCGACAGGTCATCGGCCAATTGCTGGTACAGCGTGGGGGCGTGGGGGGTGACAGTGGGTTCCATGAGGACAGCTTGCCGCGCTTGGGCGGCGGTAGACAGACACAGTAGCCATGATAGGCGATGGTGACAGTTTGCGAAAACCCTGTTCTGTCACCACGGATAAAGGTGACAGCTGCCGCTGTCGGCATGCGGCGGCGCTGCGTAGCATGGATTGGGACGACGGAGCCGGCCGCGGGGCGGGCTTCGTTCCCGCAATGCCATGCCGCGCCGTTTCTGCGCGGTGGAAAGAAAAGTGAGCGCCATGCCTGAATTCGCCTTGTTGTCCTATGTGGCCGTGATGTCGATCACCCCCGGCCCCAATAATCTGATGCTGACCGCTTCCGGCGTCAATTTCGGCTTCCGCCGCACCATTCCGCACATGCTGGGCATCAGCCTGGGCTGCGCCTTCCAGGTATTCCTGGTGGCCAGCCTGCTGTCGCTGCTGCTGGACGGCATCCAGGCCGCGAGGCTGCCGCTGGCCTTGTTGGGCTGCGCCTATCTATTGTGGCTGTCGTGGAAGATCGCCCGCGCCGGCCAGCCGGAAGCCGGCGCGGCGGCCAAGCCGTTGGGCTTCGTCGGCGCCGCGCTGTTCCAGTGGCTGAATCCCAAGGCCTGGGTGATGGTGATCAACGCCGCCATCCTGTTCATGCCGCCGGCGCTGGAGCAGCGCTGGCTGGGCGCGAGCATGCTGGCGCTGGTGTTCGCCGTGGTCAATCTGCCGTGCATAGGCGTCTGGGCCTGGGCCGGCGAGCGGCTGCGCGCCTGGCTGTCCAGCCCACGCGCCTTGTTGGGTTTCAATCTGAGCATGGGCGTGTTGATGGCCGCCACCGCGCTGTGGCTGTTGTACGATGAGTTCCAGCCGCATGGTCGGACGCAGCCGGCCGAAATCGCTGCGGCGCCAGCGGCGGCGCGGCCGGTGGGGACGATGTCCGTTTTTGACAGTGGCTTGTCCGTAATCAGCGTTAAATAAAGGCGCGCGAGTCCGTAGCATTCGGGCTGTGTTCAACAGCGTCCGGCCCGGATGCGATGGAGAAGCCGCCATGAAAAAAACCGCCTTATTGCTGATCGATGTGCAAGAGTCCTTCCGTCACCGTCCGTATTGGAACGAGGACGAGTTGCCCGCGTTTCAGGCCAAGCTGCAGCAATTGATCGCCGGCGCCGAGCAGCGCGGCGTGCCGGTGATCAACATCCTGCATGAAGACGGCGACGCAGCCTTTTCCGCCGAGTCCGGCCTGGTGCGGCCGCAAGCGTGGCTGAGCCACCGGCCGGCCGCCACCTTCGTCAAGCATGTGCACAATGCCTTGACCGATTCCGGCTTGCAGCCCTGGCTGATCCGCCATGGCATCCAGCGGCTGATCGTGACCGGCATCCGCACCGAGCAATGCTGCGAAACCACCACCCGGGTGGCATCGGATCTGGGTTATGAAGTCGACTTCGTCACCGAGGCCACGTTGACCTTCGCGATGACCCATCCCCACAGCGGCCAGGTGTACAGCCCGGCGCAGATCCGCGCCAAGACCGAGCTGGTGCTGGCCGGCCGCTTCGCCGACATCGTCAGCGTGGAGCAGGCCTTGGCCAAGCTGGACCGCTGAGCAAGCCGCATGTGACCGTCGCCATCGCGACTATCTGATGTTACTGTGAAGCGGTACTCGAAATGAATGCGGCGGGCCAGGCCCGCCGCGTTTGGCAAGCGCTTGTTGAAGGAGAAAGCCCATGTCCAAGGACATGCCATCTGTTCATCCGCCGGAAGGCCTGCCTGTTTATCGTTTGCTGACCGGCCCTGACGACTCCAGCTTTTGCCGCCGCGTCAGCGAGGCGCTGGCGCTGGGTTACCGCTTGCATGGCTCGCCGGCCGCCACTTTCGATGGCGAGCGCGTCATCGTCGCCCAGGCGGTGCTGTGGCCGGGCGCGCGGGGAGGCGGCGATGCCCTGGAGTGATCTCATGCAGGCGCTGGCCATCGTGCTGGTGTGGGGCGTCAACTTCGTGGTGATCAAATGGGGGGTGTCGGATGTGCCGCCCTTATTGCTGGGCGGGCTGCGCTTCTGCCTGGCCGCGGTGCCGGCGCTGTTCTTCATCCGCCGCCCGGCCTTGCCGTGGCGCTATCTGCTGGCCTACGGCCTGAGCGTGGGCGTCGGCCAGTTCGCCTGCCTGTTCACCGCGATCAAGCTGGGCATGCCGGCCGGCCTCGCCTCGGTGGTGCTGCAGTCGCAAGCTTTCTTCACCTTGATCCTGGCCGGGCTGTGGCTGCGCGAGCGTTGGCAGGCCAGCCAGATGGCGGGCCTGCTGCTGGCCTTGGGCGGCCTGGCGCTGATCGGCCTGAGCAAGGGCGGCAGCATGACGGCGGTGGGGCTGGGGCTGACCATCGCCGCCGCCTTCAGCTGGGCGCTGTCCAATGTGGTGGTGCGGCAGATGGGCCGCGCCGGCTACAGCGTGCAGCCGCTGGGCCTGGTGGTGTGGTCCAGCCTGGTGCCGCCGATTCCTTTCTTCCTCTTGTCCTGGTGGCTGGAGGGCGGCGAGCGCATCGCCGCCGCGCTGAGCCATTTCACGCCGCAGGCGCTGTTCGCGGTGTGCTATCTGGCCTTCGTCGCCACCTTGTTCGGCTACGGCTTGTGGAGCCGGTTGCTGTCGCGCCACCCAGCGGGCAAGGTGGCGCCGTTCTCCTTGCTGGTGCCGGTGGTGGGCGTGCTGGCGTCCAGCCTGCTGCTGGGCGAGCGCCTGAGCGCGCTGCAGGCGGCCGGCAGCCTGCTGCTATTGGCTGGCCTGGTGGTGAACGTGTTCGGCGCGCGCTGGCTGGCGCGCTGGCGCCAGGGAGTGGCGACGCGTGGCGCTTGATGTCTATTTCGTGTTGCCGCCCAATCTCTTGCTGGTGGATCTGGCCGGGCCGGCCGACGCTTTTCGCATCGCGGCTCAGTTCGGCCTGCCGCTGCGCCCGCATTATGTGGCGCCGACGCCGGAAGTCGCCACCTCGCTGGGCTTGGGCCTGCTGGGCGCGGCGCCCTTGCCGCGGGCTTTGCCGGAGGGCGCGCTGGTGGTGATCAGCGGCGCCTCGCATTCCATCGAAGCCTATGCGCGGCCCGAGGCGCGCGAAATCGTGCGCTGGCTGCGGCGCGAGCTGGACCCTGGCCGCCACCGCGTCGCCTGCATCTGCTCCGGCAGCCTGCTGGCGGCGGAGGCCGGGGTGCTGGACGGCCGTCACTGCACCACCCACCACACCTTGCTGCAGCGGCTGCAGCAACTGGCGCCGCGCGCCAAAGTGCAGCAGAACCGGGTATTCGTGCAGGATGGCCCAATCTGCAGCAGCGCCGGCATCACCGCCGGCGTGGATCTGGCGCTGCATTTGATCGCGGAACTGGCCGGACCCGGCCCGGCGCGTGAGGTGGCGCGCCACATGGTGGTGTATTTCCGCCGTTCCGCCGGCGATCCGGAGTTGTCGCCGTGGCTGACTCACCGCAACCATCTGCACCCGGCGGTGCACAAGGCGCAGGATCTGATCGCCGCCGATCCGGCGCGCGGCTGGCGGGTGGAGGACCTGGCCGGCCAGGTCCATGTCAGTTCCCGCCATTTGTCGCGGCTGTTTCGCGAGCATGCCGGCGTATCGGTGCATGGCTATCACGCGGCGCTGAGGCTGGCCTTGGCCGGTCAATGGCGCGACGCCGGCCTGTCCAAGGAAAAGGCCGCGCTGGCGGCCGGTTTTTCCTCGGCGCGGCAGTTGAACCGGGCCGATGCGCGCCAGACATGACGGGAAGATGCGTTCCGGCTCTCAAGTTCCGGCTGTCAATGTCGATGTTGCGGTTGACGTTCCTTTAGATCGCTTCATAATTCGAACAACATCCAACGGTACTTGCCATGAAAACGATTCCCAGTCTTGCCTGCGTGTTTACTGTTCTGTTGGGGCTGTCCGCCTGCGCCACCGCCGAGCATCCCCCGGTGGTAGCGGCCGCCGCGCCCAAGCCGGCCGGCATGACGCCCAGCGGCGTCGGTTTCGTCGGCCCCGGCATCGAGACCGAAGCGCCCAAGGTGGTGGTCAAGGAAGTGAACCCCTATCAGCCCATCGTGGTGCGAGTGGTGGGCAGCGGCGCCGCGCCGTACACCTCCAGTCTGACCCCGTCGCAACGCAAGCTGCTGGCCTTGCGCGCCGCGCGGCTGGACGCTTTCCGCGCGATCGCGGAACAGGTGCAGGGCATGAAGTTGGTGGGCAATAGCTCGGTATCGAACATGATCGCCAACAGCGATAGCTTCCGCACCTATGTGGATGCCTATCTGCGCGGCGTCAACATCGTGTCCAACACCATGAAGCCGGACGGCACCAGCGAGGCGGTGGCCGAAATCATGCTGGACCAGGAGTTCTACAAGCAATTCCGCCAGGCGCTGGACAAGACCGGCAGCGTGATGAAGGCTTCGCAGGAAAACGCCACCGCCGGCCTGCAATGCGCCGACGGCAATTGCGGCGCCGCGCGCTACAGCAGCAACTACTATATGGCCCAATGATGCGGTTTCGCGTTTCCCCCGTGCTGGCCGCCGCGTTCGCGGCGGTTTTTGCGTGCTCGGCCGGCGCCGAGATCCTGAGCGCCGAGGGCGTGGCGGCGCTGGACGGCGGCGGCGCCGTCGCGCGTGAACAGGCGTTGCAGGACGCGCTGAAGATGATTGCGCTGCGACAGGGCGCGCGGGTGGAAGCCTCGCAGGGGCTGGACTACGGCAGGAGCAGCGAATCCGGCAGCCTGACTCCGCTGGCGCCGGTGCGGGGTGAGGTCAAGGTGGTGAGCGAGTACCAGCAGGGCAAGCTCTACCATGTCAAGGTGGAGGTGGACACCTCCAAAGCGCCGCGTACCGCGCGCGGAACCGAAGCCGCCTGCGCGATGCCGGTCGGTCGCAGCCTGCGCCGCAAGATCGTCACCACCTATTTCCAGGTGGATCGCCCGGCGGAGGCGTCCGACATGCCGGAACTGGCCACCGGCTTGCCCACCGAGCTGTCGCGGCGGCTGGGCGCCAACCGCATGTACAGCCTGCTGGACGCCAACACCGTGTCGGTGCTGGCCGATTCGCGCATCGCCGAACCGGCGGCTGGCGCGGAAACCGTGCGCCGCATCGGCGAAACCGAGGACGCGCAGTTCGTGGTGGCGGGGCGGGTGCTGGCCACCGGCGCCACCGCCAAGGGCCTGCGCAAATCGCTGTATGAATCCAATAACACCAGCCAGCAGGGCACATTCTATAACGGTCCCTTCGCCGGTCTGTTCGGCGGCGGCGTCAAATACGTGCCCACCGAGCGCCAGTTCGACGCCGAGGTCTGGGTTTACGACGGCTTGACCGGCGCGCTGCTGGCGCGCGAGCGGGTGTCGGAGCTGGGCAAGGGCGAAGTGATGGTGAGCCCGCCGCGGCCGTTCGCCTCGGCCGCCTTCTGGCAGAGCGATTATGGCCAGGCGGTGGACCGCGCGCTGGATCTGGCCACCCGCAAGATCAGCGACGTGATTTCCTGCATCCCGTTCTCCGCCCGCATCGTCAAATTGTCCGGCCCGCGCCAGGTTTATATCAATGCCGGCTCGCTGGACGGCATCGCCGTCGGCGACAAATTCCTGATCTATCAGCGCAAGAGTGCGCAACCGGTGCGCGATCTGATCTCCGGCCGCGAGTTGGGCGTGCCGGAAACCCTGGCTGGCGACGTCACCATCAGCCAGGTGCAGCCCAATTTCGCCATCGGCTCGGTGCAGGCGCCGGGCAAGGTGACGGAAGGCGATTACGTGCGCTTCATGCCGCGACGCTGAAACGAAGCCGGCCCGGCGCGCGCGTCCGGGCCGCTTGTCATGCCATTCGGCTGGCCGTAGACTGCGGCGCATGCCGATACCGCCCGCCACCCCCCGTCCCATTCCCGATAGTCCCGTTGATCCACTGCGCCGCGCCCTGCTCAAAGCCGGGCTGCTGAGCGCGGCGGCGCCGCTATGCCAGCCCTTGCTGGCGTGGGCGGCGACCCCCGCCGGCACGGTGGTCAACGACATCACCGGCATGAACCCGGTGCTGGTCGTGCAAGTGGCGACGCCGCGCAGCAGCGCCGACATTCAGCAGGCGCTGCGGCAGTGGCCTGGCCCAGTGTCCATAGGCGGCGGCCGTTTCAGCATGGGCGGGCAGATCGCCAGCCCCGGCAGCCTGCATCTGGACATGAGGCGCTGCAATCGTCTGCTGAGCCTGGAGCCGCGGCAGCGGCTGGTCCGGGTCCAGGCCGGCATGAGCTGGCGCGAGCTGCAGCAATGGGTGGACCCGCACGGCCTGGCGGTGAAAATCATGCAAAGCTACGCCAACTTCACCATTGGCGGCTCCTTGTCGGTGAACGCCCATGGCCGTTACGTCGGGCTGGGACCGCTGGTGAACGCGGTGCGCTCCATCGTGATCGCGCTGGCCGACGGCAGCCTGCTTAAGGCCAGCCGCCAACAGCGGCCGGAGGTGTTTTTCGCGGCTATCGGCGCTTACGGCGCCTTGGGCGTGATCTGCGAGGTGGAGCTGGAACTGGCCGTCAATCAGCCGCTGGAGCGGCGGGTGGAACGCATGCGGCTGGACGCGTATCGCGACTTCTTCTTCAAGCATGTGCGCGCCGACAGCGGCGCGGTGATGCACAACGCCGATCTGGCGCCGCCTTACTTTCAGGAAGCCACCGCGGTGACCTGGCGCGTCAGCGATCAGGCCTTGACCGACAAGCGCAGACTGACGCCGCAGGGGCAGCGCTATTGGTTGCAGGAAGGGGCGATCCGCGCCTGGACCGAACTGCCCGGCGGGCCGCTATTGCGCAAGAAGGTCGCCGATCCGCTGCGCTTCGCCCGCGCCGCCGTGCTCTGGCGCAACCGGGAAGCCAGTCTGGACGTGGCCTCGCTGGGCCGCATCGCGGATGACGGCCACAGCTTCGTGCTGCAGGAATATTTTGTTCCGGTGGCGAAGCTGGAACGTTTCGTTGCCGCGATGGCGGCCATTCTGGACACGCACCAAGTGGCCGCGCTCAATGTGTCTATCCGCCATTCGCCGGCGGATGCCGGCACCGTGCTGGCGTGGGCGCGGCAGGAGGTGTTCTCCCTGGTGCTGTATTACCGGCAGGGCAAGGACGAGGCCGCGCGGCGCCAGGTGGGAGTGTGGACCCGCCAATTGATAGACGCCGCGCTGGCTCAGGGCGGCAGCTATTACCTGCCTTATCAATTGCATGCCAGCCGCGAGCAATTCCAGCGGGCCTATCCCGATGCCGGCAAGCTGTTCGCCTTGAAGCGGACGCTGGACCCGGCCGGCCGTTTCCGCAATCAGCTGTGGAATAAATATCTGACGGCCTAAGAACCTGTTCAAAGTCTGCTGCGCTTCGGCGATACGGCGTTGAAAACCGC